>JAABSK010000049.1 GCA_011390435.1 Desulfobacteraceae bacterium
CCATGGGTCAGGCGACGTTCAGGATCATCCGTGTTGAACCGCTGTTTTAGCATCAATTTTTTTGGTGGCGGCTCATTAAATCCTAACCGGCAGCAGATAAAAATCGTTTGATGGACGATTGTCAACTTTAACAGGGGCTTGATTTTATGGCAGAAAAAAGACGAAAGATGTTTGTTCTGGATACCAATGTCATTTTGCATGACAGTTCGTGTATTGATCACTTTGAAGAGCATGACGTGATTCTTCCGATCACCATCCTGGAAGAGCTGGATCAATTCAAGAAAGGCAAGGAAACCATCAATTTCCAGGCCCGGGAGTTTTTACGGACCCTGGATTCATTAAGCGGTGACAAGCTGTTCAACGGCGGTGTCCGTCTCGGACCAGACCAGGGGCGCCTGTTTATCCGCCTTGAGCAGAAAATGCACAAGGATCTGCAGATGAATTTTTCCGACCGGAAAATTGACCATCACATCTTAAACATCGCCTATCACATTGATCGTGAAAATCCGGACCGGGAAGTAATTCTGGTATCCAAAGACGTGAACCTGAGAATGAAAGCCAAGGCCATGGGGATAAAAGCCCAGGATTACACCACTGATTATGTGAAGGATATCAATCAGTTGTATACAGGCTGCCGGATGGAGGAGAACGTTGCGTCTCCCTGGATTGATGCCCTTTACCAGCCGCCATGTTCGGTCAGTGCCGACAATTTTAAAGCGATTCGCTCGTTTTTGCCCAATGAATTCGTAATTCTGAAAAACGGAAAAAAATCAGCTCTGGGGGTGTTTGACGTTCAGACCAACACCATTGTCCGGGTGGACAAGACCCCGGTGTACGGAATTGTTCCCAAAAACGCTGAGCAGACATTTGCCCTGAACGCCCTGCTCAATGATGATATCCGTCTGGTCAGCATTTCCGGCAAGGCAGGTACGGGAAAAACCCTTCTGGCCCTTGCCGGGGCACTGGAAAAGCGGCGGCAGTACCGCCAGATTTTCATCGCCCGGCCGGTGGTGCCGTTGAGTAACAAGGATCTGGGGTTTCTTCCAGGGGACATCGATTCCAAACTGGGTCCGTATATGCAGCCGCTATACGACAATCTGGGGGTGATCCAGAACCAGTTCAAGGAATCCAGTGCCAAATACAAGCAGATCAAAACGTTTCTGGAAGAGGAAAAACTGGTGATTGCGCCGCTGGCCTATATCCGGGGCCGGAGCCTTGAGCGGATTTTCTTTATCGTGGATGAAGCCCAGAACTTGACCCCTCTGGAGGTGAAAACCATTATTACCCGTGCCGGGGAAGGCACCAAAATTGTCTTTACCGGAGATATCTTCCAGATTGATCATCCCTATCTGGACAGCCAGTCCAACGGACTGAGCTACCTGATTGAAAAAATGCAGGGCCAGCACCTGTACGCCCACGTCAATCTGGAAAAAGGAGAGCGCTCGGATCTGGCTGAACTGGCCAGCAATTTGCTGTAAGTATTGGATTAAATTACAGCAGGGGATGAAATAAAAAGTTGCCAAACAGTATCCTTATGATTAACATATATACCACAGCGTGTCAGGAAGAATCCCTGAGCATGGCATGTGGTATCGGTGAAATCAAATCAGGAATACCCTTTTAGACGATTATCAAGGAGACTTAAATGGCAAAAGACGATAAAGAAAAAACAATGGCAAGTGTTCAGGACAGAACCCTGTGTGAAGCCACACAACAGATGCTTACCAAAGCCCGAAAAGACGGGGTAATGCTGGATCTTGACCGTGGCTTTGACATGAAAGCCTGCCCCATCGGTGCAGAATCTGCCTGCTGCAAGCATTGTTATATGGGGCCATGTCGTTTGAATCCCAGAGACCCCTATAAAAAAGTCGGGGTATGCGGGGCAACAATTGACACCATCATGGCCAGAAATTTCGCGCGAAATGTCGCTGCGGGATCAGCCTCCCACAACGATCATGGAATGCACATCCTGCACCTGTTCAGGGGCATTCTCGAAGGCGGGATCAAGGATTTTGCCATTGACGATACCTTGAAGCTTGAGCGGGTCGCAAAATCCATCGGCATTGACGTGGCAGATAAAACCGTTCATCAGGTCGGCCTTGAATTGTGCGATGAACTTGAAAAAACATTTTCAGGAATTTCCGGTGAAATGCCGTTTACCAGAAGAGCACCCCAGGCGCTGCAGGAGCAATGGAAAAAAGATGGTATTGCGCCCAGGGGGGCCATGCTGGAGGTTATGGAGATGATGAGCCGGTCCCATATCGGATGCGACCAGGATTACAACAACCTGATGAAACAGATCAGCCGGACAGCCCTGGCAGATGGATGGGGCGGATCAATGGTGGCCACGGAACTGTCTGACATCATGTTTGGAACGCCGTCTCCAACGCTTGCGGATGTCAATATGGGCGTATTAAAAGAGGATCATGTCAATGTCATTGTCCATGGCCATGAACCTGCCATGTTTGAAGGAATGCTGGCGGCTGTGAATGACCCGTTCTTTGTTGAAGAAGCCAAATCCAAGGGTGCAAAAGGCATCAATCTTGTGGGCATGTGCTGTTCCGGAGCGGAAATGATGTCCCGGCACGGTGTTCCCCATGCCGGTAACTTCGGGTCAACCGAGGCGATTATGGTGACCGGGGCGGTGGATGCCATGGTGGTGGATATTCAGTGTATCAAACAGGGTCTGGTTGAAGTGGCCAGATGTTACGATACACACCTGATTACCACCAATGACCGGGCCCATATTGAAGGTGCCACCCATATTGAGTTTGATGATCATGATCCCAGGGCATGTACAGACCAGATTCTGTCCAAGGCCATTGCCCGGTTTGGTTCCCGCAAAATGCCCATTGAAATTCCCAGACAGATTCAAAAAGGTGTTCACGGATTTACCCATGAGTATATTGAATATATGCTGGGTGGAACATTCCGGGGCAGTTATACACCGTTGAACGAAAATATTATCAATGGCCGGATTCGTGGGGTTGCCGGAGTTGTCGGGTGTACAAATCCAAAGGTCAAGCAGGATTCTGTTCACGTGGAGCTGGTCAAGGAGTTGATTCGAAATGATGTTCTGGTGCTCCAGACCGGGTGTTCCCAGATTGCCCTTGCCAAGGCCGGGCTGCTGGTCCCGGAGGCAGCTCCCCTGGCTGGACAGGGTCTTGCAGAGGTGTGTGAAACGGTTGGTATTCCGCCGGTTCTGGGTCTGGGTTCCTGTGTGGACAATACCCGGATTCTGATTGCCGCCTCTGCCATGGTAAAAGCAGGTGGACTGGGCAACACCATTGCCGATCTTCCTGTTGCCGGATGCGCACCGGAATGGATGAGTGAAAAAGCACTGGCCATTGGTCAGTACTTTGTTTCCTCGGGTGTGTATACGGTTTTTGGTGTGGGGTTTCCCATTATAAAGGATACCAAATTCTATAATCTGATGTTTGACGGGCTTGAAAAGCAGGGCTATGGGAAATGGGGTGTTGCACAAGACCCCATGGAAATCGCCCGAATGATGATTGCCCATATCGACAAGAAACGTAAAGAGCTGGGTATTGATAAGGCAAGAGAACGGACGCTGGTGGACATGTCTGACCGACGTGGGATCGCATAGCATCCTGAAAATCTGAAATTTTTAAATGATACAGGAGGTCAGTAATGGGAAATAAACTTCGAGCATGCAAAACCTGTGGAAAGAGTGTTAAAGGAGACGGTCATCTGTGTGATCCTGTGGAAGTGACAAAAGCGTTTGTATGTGAAGACTGCGGCGCTTCTTCTCTGGATGCCAAACACGTGTGCAAGCCCAAGCTTCAGAAGTTGAAATATACGTGTGAAAACTGTGGCAGACTGTCTGTATCCGATGATAAACTGTGTAAACCTGTTGAAATTTAATTGATCTGAAAGGGCTTTTTCCCGACCGGGAAAGAGCCCTTTTTTTCAGATGAAAGATGTTAAAAACGATAAAAATATGGTTTAATTGCCCAAAAGTATTGATTTATATGCGATAAATTTCTATACAGACAAACAAGTGGTTTGCGTATAAAGATATTTAATTTTTTTAACTGGTTATTGCTTTTGGGTATGGCACACACCGATATTTTTGAAAAAATCCGCCAGTCGAAAAACCTTCCCCAGCTTCCCCAGGTGATGCTCCGGCTGATCAAGGCCTGTGGCAATGAAAAGACCAGTATCGAAGAGCTTTCACAGATTATTTCCATGGACCCGTCGTTGAGTTCACGGCTGGTTCAGATCATCAGTTCTCCGTATATCAACCTGCCCAAAGCAGTGAACAGTATTAAGACAGCTGTGGTATATCTCGGCCTGGACACCATCCGGAATATCGCCATCAGTACATCCGCCATGCGGTTTTTTGACGTGCCCCGCCAGTTTGCGGAATTTGATCTTCCAGGGTTCTGGTACCACTCTTACAAGTGTGCAGTGCTTGCCAAAAAAATTGCCGAGGAAAACCAGCTGTCCAATCCAGATGAATATTTTCTGGCGGGTCTGCTTCATGATATCGGCCGCCTGGTATTGATCCGGAACTTTCCGGAAGCGTACAGCAAAATCCTTGAGACACCGGCAACAGAGCAGCAGCGGCTTGCTGCAGAAAAAAAATCATTTGGCGCTGACACCCCGCAGATCAGTGCCTGGTTGTTTGATCAGTGGAATTTGAATCCCCTGATTGCCGATGCGGTTCTGTATGTGAACGAAGAAATTGAGCAGGTTGAAAGTGCATTATCCCATGTCAAGGAAATCTTTATTGCAAATGCCCTGGCCCAGCCTGAGGCCCTGGAAAAAATCGACACAGTGGTCTCTTTGACGGATATCCCCGGATACCGGCTGGAGCAGATTGCCCTGGAAGCGGAAGAAGAGGTAGCGCGCATGGCCAAAAGCCTGGGCATCAATATGGACGATGTTCAGGACGAGCAAAGCGAGGCTGAGCTCACCCGGGAAGTGAAAGACTATTCCCTTTTTTACGGGACCCTGCAGGCGCTTTTACAGGCAAGGGATACACAGGCAATTTTAGATGCTGCACAAAACGGTCTGAACATTATTTTTAACGTTTCCCGGGTGTTTTATTTTCTTCTGGACGAAAAGTTGAACATTTTGACCGGGTATTGTTCTGCCGGTGATAAATCGTATAAGATCATCAAAAGCATTGCCCTGCCCATGTCCAATCCCGCCAGTATCCTGGTCAGGTGTGTCAAGGAGCAAAAACAGTTTCATACCCTGACAAAGGATATGGAGCTGCCCATGGCCATTTCAGATAAGCAGATCATCCGGCTGATCAAGTCACCGGGCCTGTACTGCATTCCCATTTCGTCATCGGACAAATCCCTGGGGGTCATGGCGCTTGGGGTGGATCAAAAACAGGTCAGTATTCTGGAGGAGAACAGTGGGCTGGTCAGGCTGTTTTCCTGGCAGACCGGTGTCTGTCTTCAGCGGCTTTTATTTTATGCGGATCATGCCAGAAATCTTCATGAAAAAAAGATGGAAGCCTATGCCACGCTCACCGATAAAATCATCCATGAAATCAACAATCCCCTGGCCATTATTAAAAACTATATTGAAACGTTGAGCCTGAAACTGCCGGACCGGCACCCGGCCCAGGGAGAGCTGGGCGTCATTGGAGAAGAAATGAACCGGGTGGCAGACCTTCTGGAACGGCTCAAACATTTTTCCCAGCCCAAAATTGACGGGTTTGAATCCGTGGATATCAACCAGCTCTGCCAGCGGATTCTGGAGCTGTTGAAAAAATCCATTCTCCTGCCCCGACAGATTGATGCCGCCATTCAGGTTGATCCTGAAATTCCCAGCATCAAGACAGACCAGAACGGGATCAAACAGGTGCTGATCAACCTGATCAAAAACGCTGCAGAAGCCATGGAAACTGGCGGCAGAATTGATGTGACCACCCGGTTTGTGGCAGATTCAGCCAAAATCATGATCGATGAAAAAAAACGGATTCCAGGCAGTATCGAACTGATCATTGCCGACAATGGACCAGGAATTGATGACTCGGTAGTGGAAACCCTTTTTGAGCCATACACCACAACCAAATCAAAAGATCAGAATTCAGGCCTTGGGCTTTCCATTGTGCATTCCATTGTCAGGGATCTGAACGGCGATATCCGGTGTGAAACAGAAAAAGGGAGCGGCACCCGCTTTATCATTACCCTTCCCATTCGATCCTCCAAAAAATAGGAATCTTTTTTGCAGCCAGGCAATACAATACAAAAGATGGTCGAGCCGTTGAAGACAGGAGAGCTGCTGGTCAAAGAAGGACTTGTCCATATGGATGATATTGATATGGCCCTTGCTGTACAGAAGAAACGGCAGGCGGCCGTGGGGCTGAAACCGCATCGGTTTTTGGGGATGATCCTCTGTGATTTGAACCTGGTTACCCCCATTGACACCTTTTATGTGCTGCACAAATATAACAAGGTTCATCCCGTCGATGAGATGCTGGTTTCCCTGAAGCTGCTTTCAAAACAGCAGGTGCTCAATCTCCGGACAGTCTCCAGGCACCGGAACATTCCGTTTATCAGCGCACTTTTGAAAATGGGACAGCTGCCGCTGACAACGGTTCAGCAGCTGGTGTTTGACCTGTTTCATGTTCCTTTCAGATCTGTTCAGGGGTTTGTATTTGACCGGCAGAAAATGCCACTTCTCACGCAGGTGATTGACGGTCTTACTGCCTGTCAGCACCAGATGCTGCCGCTGGTTTTAAAAGACAACATCTTTCTGACCGGAATCACAGAACCGGAATCCCTTCTGTTTCTTCATCAGCTCAGAGACCGGTTTCCCCAATACCGTTTCAAGGCGGTTTTTATTTCATCT
The DNA here is from genome assembly GCA_011390435.1 of Desulfobacteraceae bacterium. Next base: position 6,835 of record JAABSK010000049.1, read on the forward strand.
TCTGGATATGAAAGATTGTTTCCGGTTCTGTATGAAAAATCAGAAAAACCATCGATCGTCCCACAGGCAACGCCGACAACGCCGGATCTGTCACTGCTGATGAAATTCTGTGTGTCCATTTCAGACCCGGACAACCAGACCGATGCCATACAGACCCTTTACCACCGGTATGAACAATTGTGCCGCCTGTCCGGTCAGCACCGGCCTGGAAACCGTCAGGATGATTTCAACCAGTTTATCTGTGAAAGCCATGCAGATATCCTCCGCCGATATCCGGCACGCACTATTGTTTTTTCTCTGAAAAAAGATGATAATGGTGTCAAAGTGGTGGCACAGCCCGGACAATAACACAGGAACACATCTGTATGGCAAGAATCATAACCATTACCAGTGGAAAGGGAGGGGTCGGGAAGACCAGCATCAGCCTTAACCTGTCCCTTGCCCTTGCATCCAGGGGATTTCGGGTCTGCCTGTTTGATGCCGATCTGGGGCTTGCCAATGTGAATATCCTTACCGGGATTTATCCAAAAAAAGATCTGGAATCGGTTCTTTCAGGTGGGTGCGGACTCCGCGAAATCCTGGTGAAAAACTATCAGGGGATCGACATGATTCCGGGCAGTTCAGGCGTCCAGAAAATGGCATCCCTTACAAAAACACAAACCGGGACGCTCATCAGCGCTTTTCTGGATCTTGAAGACTATGATTATTTTATTTTTGATACATCTGCGGGAATTTCATCCCAGGTTCTGTCTTTCTGCATGGCATCCCATGAAATTATCCTGGTGGTGACAACCGAACCCACGTCGTTGACCGATGCCTACTCAATGCTCAAGGTGTTGTCCAGATACGGATATCAAATGCCGGTCCGGGTGGTGGTCAACCAGGTGACCCGGAAACAGGCAGCCCAGAGCGCCTACAATCAGCTGCAAACAACGGTCAACCGGTTTTTGTCCGTAAAGGTGGCGCCTCTGGGAATTGTGGTATCAGATCGGAATGTCCGGGCGGCTGTGGTTTCCCAGACCCCGTTCATGATCCTTTTTCCAGACACGGCTGCATCCAGATGCATTGACAATATCTGTGACAAGCTGGTGAGCCGGGCTGGCAGCACAGGAGACCTTCCCCTGGAGCTGTTCTGGGACAGATGCCTGTCGTTTCTGGAAAAACAGCAGCGCATTTCTTCTGCAGCAATTGAAGCCAAATCATCCCGAAGCCGTCCAAAAGAAATCCGGTCAGACACGCTTGCCGTTCTTGCCAGGATGGAAAAGCAGCTGTCAGTACTGACAAAAGAGATTGAGGATATCAAGGCACTGCTCACGGACCAGCACCTGTCTGCCGATGAGTCCGCTCCAAAGGAGATTGTGCTTGATTTTGAAACCTGGATAAAGAAAAAACATACCTGAGTGACAAATTCAGGTAAAAACAGGAGGGAGTTTGAAATCCACTGCCCTTGAAGTCAACCTGTCAGACACAAAGGTTGATGTGGTGATTGATGGAAAATACACTGTTTTCATGGATATCGTTTCTCCATACGTTGGCATTTCCAACCGTATGAAGGTCTTTTTAGAAGAGCTGTCCCACCCATATCGAAACTGGGATTTTATCGTCAGCGAAGCCCGGCATCTGTCAATCCATTATTTTTATCTGTACAAGCCCCATCCTCAAGGAGAAAAAGCCCTTTCCCTTTTTGTGGATATTTTTACAGATGCGTTTGATTCGGATGCGTCATTAAAGATCAAAACAGCTGCAGCAGACAACCTGATGCTGTTTTTACAACATGTGGCCAAAGAATCTGGAAAATTTGCCGACCGCTTTGTGCCGGTGATCATAAAAGCTGTTGACCGCATTGAAACATATCCGGAAGACCGGTTTTTCATTTTTGTTCGATCCTATTATCAGCCGGATAAAGTGGCCCGGGTGCTTCTGGAAAAACTGCCGGAAGACAATCGTGTTTTTCATGCATTGAACCGGCTTCTGGTAAAGTTTTATGCCTGCACTTTTGCGTACTGGCTGGAACAGGAGGACCCGGTTTCCTGGATCCGCAAAAGCATTGATGTGTCGAAACTGGATGACGCCCTGAAAGAAATCTTCAATGCAGTCAGCCATGAACATATCCGCACCTGGCAAAAACAGCTGGATCAGATCGCCCGGACCATGGAAGAACATCCCGGCAGGTCATCACAGCAATTGATCCAGCTGACAGGCTTTCAGCAATTTGCCGGCCGAATCTGGGAGATTCCCCAGAAAATACTGAACCACAGTGGCGAGGCCGCAGACGGATGGCATTTGAAGCTGACGTTCCTGTTTTACATTATCCATATTCCCGGCCTGTTTTCCATCCATGTCCAGGCGTTGCGGGAAATCAACCTGACCTTGAGCAACCTCATCGGAGACAAGGATTTTAAAAAAGATCTCCACATGGTTGACCAGACCTTTTTACTGCTGAAAGAGCACAAGGGAAAGTATCCGGAAACGGTTCTGGACTGTATTCATAAAATCGGAGAATCCGTTTACAAGACCTCCAATATTGAACTGATCAATCATTTTATCGACCGGGTGGTGGATCATGGGTTTCAGTTTCCCATGATCGAAGGAACCGGAGATGACTGGCAGATCAAAAGCAATGTTGCCCACGTCAAAAATATCCGCCTGTTTCTGGATCTGATCGGTCAGCATCCTAAAAAATCCAGACGGCTTTTGTCCGCCCTGATCATTTCCCTGGCTATTGGCGGGGTGTTTATCAAGGATACCGATCTGTTTCCCAGAGATATCACCCGGTTTTTAAATTCCGATATTGGCCCGGTGTTTAATCTGGTCAAACAGCTGGCAAGGCTCCTGCCGGCGTTTTTCAATGAGATCGGTGCCGAAGGGCAGCTCCGGGACATCTCCACCCAGCTGGATGAGTCCTGCCAGCGCAAGGACCGTCTGATCCATTTTTTACGAAAACAATGCCATGTTGAAAGCTCCAGCCGGATTGTGGATTTTATTACAGAAGTGATCATGTTCTGGAAAACAGGTGAGAAAGAGCGGGTTGAGCCCTATCTCCCTCCGATGATTTACCAGGAGATTCAGCCGACAGGCCCGTTTGTTGACGGCCCCCGAAAAATACTTGAATACCTGGAATCAAAAAAGATGTTTTTGCCGGCAGATTATTTGATTCATACGGAAGAGGCGATCAATGCCATCATCGATGAGGTGACAATGGTTTCAGATCTGGACCGCTCCCGGGTGAAAAATATTTTCGGGTTTTACCGGCTGCTGAGCCAGAAATACCGGGTTGACAATCTTGAGCTTAAAAAATACCTGGCCTCGTTCAACAGTGAAAACCTGCCGGATACAAAAATCCTGATCGATGCGCTTGATGAAAAAAATATTGAAGACAAGATCCGTTCCTTGATGTCGTACATGGCATCTCTCAAAGCGATTATTTTATCTGACCGGATATATGAAGCCAATGAAGCCATTTATCATAAGCGTCATTTTGCCGTTGATATTCCGTCCATGTACGGCAGTTACAACGAGGCGAAATTTGACGCCCTGGGCCTGACCCTCAGGATTGAAAGCATTTTGAATGTTCTGTTTGAAGAGCTGGTGAACAGCATTGATCTTCAGATGATCACCAAATCCACCTTCAAGCGGATCTACAGCATCCTGGATCTGTTCCGAACCGCACTGAAACTCGATGGGATATCATCCAATCAGCTGGATGTTCAGATGGATTTTTTAAAATTCTCAGTGGACATCCGCACCTGCACCTTTACCCAGTATCTGGATATTTTCAAGGGATTTACACGGGCGGTGGCTGATATTATCAATGACCATTTCAACAACATTCATTCCAGCAATCTGTATCAGATTGAATCCCGTCTGGGGAAAGACCAGATTCTGAAAAAATATCTGCCGGACGATACCCGGAAACGGAATTCAAAGCTGGACCAGCGGGTGGCGGAAATCTTTTTCATGGACCGTATCGCCACATCCCTTGGTCTGCAGCAGATGGATGTATTTTTAAACCGGATTTTGCACACCCTGTTTCAGCAGTCTGAAAAATTGTCTCAGTCCCATTTGAGCCGCCTGCTCAATTATGATCCCAGGTGTTCGGTCACGGAGGTGGGAAGTGAAGACCCCATCAGCAACAATATCATTTTTCTGGGAAACAAGGGGCTGAACCTGATCCGTCTGAAAAAAGTCGGTATTGAAGTTCCAGAAGGATTTATCATCACCACGGAAGTGTTTAAGTGCCGGGAAATCATCAACCACTATCAGCCCGCGAATATCAATTTCAGGCAATATGTGGATGAGATGCTCTCCCGGCTGGAAACCCGGACAAAAAAACGGTTTGGAAGCCTGTCCAACCCGTTGCTTTTGTCTGTTCGAAGCGGGTCATCCATTTCACAGCCTGGTATGCTGGACTCTTTTTTGAATGTCGGCCTGAACGAAGAAATCGCCGCCAGCATTGCCCGGACAACAAGGAACCCCTGGTTTGCCTGGGACAGTTATCGCCGGTTTATTCAAGGGTACGGCATGGCTTTTGGCATCAAGCGGGATGCCTTTGACGATGTGATCAATACCCGGAAAAAAGCCCATGGCATTGATCTGAAGCGCTATTTCACAGGAGATCAGATGAAGGCTGTGGCACTGGAATACAAGCAGCTGCTGCTGGATTCCGGTATCACCCTGATTGAATCGCCGCGGGATCAGCTTTTTATGGCCATTGATCAGGTGTTTTCATCCTGGAATTCCAAACGCGGGAGTGATTACCGCAGAATCATGGGGATTTCTGACGATTGGGGAACGGCTGTAACGGTTCAGGCCATGGTTTTTGGAAACCTGTCCCGAAAATCAGGCTCCGGGGTGGTCTTCAGCCACAGTCCAAAGCTTCCCGGCGACACCATCCGGCTTTGGGGCGATTTTACCATTGGCAATCAGGGAGAGGATGTGGTTTCCGGACTGGTAAAAACCCTGCCGGTTTCAGAAGTTCAGCGGGAGCTTGAAGAGCGGGATTCAAAAATCAGCCTTGAAAACAGTTTTCCCCAGATTTACAAGCAGTTGAGAAAAGTGGTGCACCAGCTGATCTATGACGAAGGCTGGAATCCCCAGGAAATTGAATTCACCTTTGAAGGCGAAAACAGGGAGGCGTTGTATATCCTCCAGGCCAGAGAGATGTCGCTCAGAGACCGCAAAACAATTGTGGATTTTGATGCAGATCCCCAGACCCTTGAAAAGGCCTATCTGGGACAGGGTATCGGTGTCAGTGGCGGTGCCATGAGCGGCCGGATCGTTTTTACGCTGGAGGAGATCGATGAATTGCGGCAAAAAGATCCAGGCGCCCGACTGATTTTATTGCGAAACGATACTGTTCCGGATGATATTCTTGAAATTGATGCCACAGATGGAATTCTTACAGCCAGAGGCGGGTTGACATCCCATGCCGCGGTGGTCACCTATAATCTGGGAAAAACCTGTGTGGTCGGGTGTGAAAATCTTGTTTGCAATGAGCTTAAAAAAGAGTGTATGCTCAATGGTGTCCGGATGGTGACCGGCGACTACATCAGCATTAATGGACACAAAGGGTCGGTCTATAAAGGAGCCATCAATATCATTTAACCGAATGAAAAAACAGATAAGAGGTATCCAGATGAATGCAAAAATATCTACACTGGGAATTAACGGGCTTGGGAGGATTGGAAAACTCTCCTTGTGGCATCATGCCGGCCGGAAATATTTTGACCGGATTGTTGTCAACATTGGTCGGGAAGTGGGCCAGTCTTTTCAGGATATCATCCATTATCTGGAAAGAGATACCACCTATGGCCGTCTGGATTCATTTTTGAACGGGTATCAGAGCCAGCCGGTGATCACGGATGTGGATGAAAGCAACAGCACATTGACCATGAACGGTGTTGGTGTCAAGATTCTCAGGCAGAGCCGGAATCCAAAGGATATCCAGTGGGCACCGCATGATGCACGGATTGTTGTGGATACCACAGGACAGTTTCTGGATCCGTCCCTGGATGCGGATGCGCCTAAAGGATCCATCCGCGGACACATTGCCGCCGGTGCCCAGAAGGTCGTTGCTTCAGCACCGTTCAAGCTCAAAGAGGGGGTGCCCATGCCGGAGGATTCCGTTACCACGGTTATGGGAATTAATGATGCAGACTATGACCCCTTGAAACACGATATTGTTTCCAATGCCTCCTGCACCACCACCTGTCTGTCCCATATGATCAAACCGCTTTTGGATTCTTTTGGTATTGAACGGGTTCTGTCGGCATCCATGGCCACGGTGCATGCTGCCACCGGTTCTCAGCAGGTGCTTGACCGGCTGCCAAAAGCCGGTGCCAAAGATCTGAGAAAAAACCGTTCAATCATGAACAATATCATACTGACCACAACCGGTGCAGCAAAAGCACTGCAGCTGGTCATTCCGGAAATGGCCAACATTGGATTCATTGCTGAGTCTGTCAGAATCCCCACGGCCACAGGCTCTTTGATTATTCTGGTGATGAATTTTCAAGAGACGCTTAAAGAAAAACCCATCCGACGGGACATGATCAACGCCATTTACGAAGATGCGGCAAAGGCAAACACCAATGGCTATCTGATATACACGGACAAACAGAACGTGTCATCAGACATTATTGGAACCCCCAGGGCGGCAGCGGTGATTGAAGGCCACGAAACCCACACCCGTACCGGTGCGATCAATATTAACCTTGAGCATGTACGGGGAATTGACAAGCAGATTCTGGACCAGATTAAACATCAGGTCACCAGTATTCAGGTGACCCAGGCAGTGATATACGGATGGTATGACAATGAAATGGCAAGCTATGTCAACATGCTTGGCGACCGCACAGTATCCATTGCCGAGGCCATGCATTAATGGATGCATGCGCATTTTCCGCCATGGCCTGCTGATCAGTGCGCTGGTTTTGTTGCTGATATCTGTGGGCCGTGCCAAGGAAAAAACAGAGCTGTTTCGTGTGGGTGAATGCCTCCGCTACACCGTCCGCTGGGAAATGGTTCCGGCAGGAACCGCAACGTTCAGGGTACGGGACATTTCACAGATCGCACACATGCCGGCCTGGCATTTTGCACTGGAAGTGCGCTCCAATAAATATATTGATCTGCTGTACAAAATCAGGGATCAGTACGAAGGGTTGATTGATATAAAGCTGACCCAGTCGCTGCTGTATCGGAAAACCCAGTCTGGAAAAGATAAAAAACAGGTGATAGTGGCATTTGACCGGGAATCAGGGACTGCAGTCTATTCCAATTATGGTGAAAAAAGACCGCCATTGCCCATCCTTCCGGATACGGTTGATCCGTTGTCTGCGTTTTATAAAATGCGGACAATGGATTTTGATATTGAAAAAACCATTTCATTTTCTGTGACCGACGGTAAAAAAAAGTTTATGCAGACCGTGGAAGTGGTCGACAGGCAAACGCTTGTCAGCGATGATGGCAAAAGCTGGGATACCTATCTGATGGTTCCTTCGACAGCGCATTTTTCAGGGGTGTTTGCCAAAAGCGACGACCCTGGTATCAAACTCTGGGTCACAGCGGATGAGCGAAAGATTCCCGTTCGGATAGAGGTCAAGGTGTTCATCGGCCATGTGGTTTTTGATCTGGCCGGTATTGAGCTGTT
>JAABSK010000004.1 GCA_011390435.1 Desulfobacteraceae bacterium
TTTATAAGTTGTCAACCAACTTGAAAGCGCCTCAAGCTGATTGCTGTCGTTGCCTGAGAAAACACCCAACAATGTTCCAGAATACAAAGATGTCTCATTATTATCAACATATGCCAACTCAGTTGTCTCTTGTCGGTTTGAATCAAACGCTGTTATCTCTGTAATACTATCAGATATGGCCATTGCCGGAAGGAACACCGTCAATATGATCAGGCTGAAAATACTATATATTTTTTTCATTTTTCCTCCAAAATTGCGCATTATTCAAACAAATCATCCATGTTGTGATCAATTTAAATTTATAAAATGCAAAAAATGGGCCAAACACAAAGTATTTCAATCTTTTCCATGTTTTCAGGCAAAATCTTCAATGGAGAACAGAAAATGCATCAGCGGCGTCAGAAAATTATCCGGCATGTCTTCGAATTCCGCGCCAATGGAAAACTGGCCCTGCTCACGGGATACGTTCCGGACACATGCCATGCAGCCGATTTCGTCACTGATTCCAGGGAACTGACAATACAGACGAAAAATATCACCTTCTCTTAATGGTGCAAAATGGGCTTTGTTTTCACGGTATTTAAACCGGCAGCCATGCTTGCTCATATCGAACACAACTGCATTGAATTCTGTTCTTTTGGCTTCTACCCTGCCGGGAATGATCACGTTATTTCGTTTGACCACCCGAAGCTCACGCTTCTGGACGACTTTTGGATATTCAATCGCAATGGCACGGATGGGATTTGTAATCGTCTCGATCACCGCGGTCTGGAACGCGTAAACCGATCCATCATACAGATATTTGACCACCATTTTGCTGCCGACAAATAATTTGTTTTTGACACTTTTATACCGTTTGGGGAATGTCACCATCATAAATTCATCTTTGAGAAGCCCAATAAAAATGCTGGTGACAGAAAAACTCACTCCGTCAATTTCCAGATATACCCAGGTGCCGATATCAATATAAATCCCCTCTGATTTATCAAGCTCCAGAAGCCCCTCCAAATTTTCCATACGCGTCTGTTCTCCCTGAATTTAAGCATCCATCCAATTGAAAATATGTCTCAAATTATGGGGTGATCAAATATTTGTCAAGCACTAAAAGCGGCATCTCCCGACTGATTCAAGGAGAATGCCGCTTCGTGCAAAAGGACTTCTTAAAGATCAGGGCTGTTTAAAGCTGACCACAAACACCTGGCTGTTGCCGCGCCTGAACAGCATATGAACCATGGCGCCCTTGGATATTTTTTCCAGATATGACTGGTACTGGGAAACCGTTTCAAGTTTCTGGCGGTTGATCTCCATCAACAGGTCACCAGGACGAATCGGGGTTGCTGCAGCTGAACTGTCCGGTTCAATATCCATGACAACAAGCCCCTTAATGTTTTCAGGATATCCCAGCTTTCCTGCAATATCTGCATTCATCTGCTGCAGTTTCAACCCGAAGCGATCGTAACCATCACGCAATGGTTCATCACCTGGCGCCTGATCCGGACGTTTCCCCAGTTTTACCTTGATCGTTCGCTGGGCTCCGTCCCGGATCAGTTTCACCCGGATCACTTCACCCACAGAGATTCCAGCCACTGTCAGGGACAGGTCTCTGGAATTTTCAATTTCCTTGTCATCAATTTTAATGATCACATCACCGGCCTGGATACCGGCTTCTTCTGCAGGTTCCCCCGGATAGACCTTTGCAACAAAAACACCCTTGGTTTTTTTGATCTGATAATACTCTGCCAGCTCTTCTGTGACATTCTGAATGGCAACCCCCATCCAGCCGCGGGACACAGACTGCTGTTCAGTCAACTGCTCAATGATTCCGATGGCAAGATCTGAAGGGATGGCAAATCCGATTCCCTGACCAGAGCTGATAATCGCAGTATTGATGCCGATCACCTCACCGTCAAGATTCAGCAGCGGACCACCGGAATTGCCCGGATTGATCGATGCATCTGTCTGAATAAAGTCATCATACGGGCCGGAGCCGATGATCCGGCCTTTTGCACTGACAATACCGGCCGTCACTGTCTGTTCAAGCCCGAACGGACTGCCGATGGCTACCACCCATGACCCCACAGTGGCATCTGATGAGGCCCCGAATTTTAAGGGGATCAGGTTTTTTCCCTTAATCTTGATCAGCGCCAGATCTGTCATGGGATCTGCGCCAATAATTTCAGCATCATATTCAGCTTTATCGTGCAAAATTACCTTGACCTTATCCGCATCTTTAATCACGTGATGATTGGTGACAATGTATCCATCCGCACTGATGATGAACCCTGACCCCAGGCTCTGTTCTTTCCTGTTTTGCGGCCGCTGGTTGTTGAAAAACGGGGCAAAAAAATCATTGAACGGATCCTGGTTGCCAAATGGCTGACCAAAGAAATGCCGGTACACCCGCCCTCCGCCCTGAACGGTTTTGACGGTCTGAATGTTCACAACCCCTGGTTTTGCCTGCTCTGCAAGGGCTGAAAAATCTGCAGGGATCATTCTGGCACCTGCAGAATGGTCTCTGGCCATGACAGGGACAGCCATCAACCCGATCAACAAAAGAATTGAAATTACGCTGGAGATCTGTTTCATCTCATCCTCCTTCCGGTTAAAAACAAAATATGTCAGTTCTAACGATTCTCAATATAATCCTTTTTCATGACAATTAAATGACCTGAAAATTACCATATGGTAATGAAATGGTGAACACAGAGCCCTTGCGCGGCGTGCTGGTAACACAGATATCTCCTTGATGCCGGCGGATAATGGTTCGGGCAAGACTCAGCCCAAGACCAGCACCAGGGCTTGTCCTGGAGGATTCAGCCCTGAAAAAGCGCTGAAAAATTTTTTCTTTGTTTTCAGGGTCAATGCCCACTCCGGTATCGCAGATTTCAATGACAGCCGTCTGGCTCTGCTGATATGCAGTCACACGGATCATTCCATGGTGGCCGGTATATTTGATGGCATTATCCAAAAGATTGGAAAACGCCCGCTGAAGCATTCTCACATCAGCCATCAGATAAAGGTCATCTTCGATACTGGTTTCAAAAAGAATCTGTTTGTCTTCTGCCAGCGGCGCAAACAAATCACAGGCTTCTAAGATCATACCGGAAAGATGAATCTGTTCAAAGTCAAAATCATCTTTCCGGATCTCAGCCTTTGAGATCAGCAGCATGGTATTGATCATGTCCAGCAGGCGGTCGGATTCTTCAATCGTGTTGGCGGCCATTTCACGGTAATCTGTGAGCGTATCTTCCTGAACAAGGGCCAGTTCGGCATATCCCCGAATCCGGGTAATGGGGCTTTTCAGATCATGGGCAATATTATCACTGATCTCCCGATTGGTTTTCACCAGTGCCTCGATCCGGTCAAGCATGGAATTAAAGGTCGTTGCCAGGGTATCCAGTTCATCCCGGCTGCCGGTCTGGGCCACCCGGGCTGCCAGATTGGTTGCTGAAATATTTTTTGCCGTCCGGGTGATCCGGCTCACTTTTGACATCGCCTTTTGCACCAGAAGCCATCCTGCCACTGCGCTGAACAGGATAATAAATCCCATGGCACCGATAAAAACCTTTTGGAACGCTTTTAAAAAAGACGTATACCCATCCATGGCAATACCGGTCTGTAAAATCACGTCACCGGCAATAAAGCTGTACAGGATGCGGGCCTTCTGCCCGGAAGACTTCAGCACAACCGTTTCAAAAAAATCCTCTCTGTTGACCACCAGGTGCTGCAATGCATCCTCACTGACCTGGACATCCTTCCAGTACGACATGTGAGAAGACGCAAAAACTTCTCCTGTGGGGTATACCAGCCGAAAAAAATTCACTTTTTCACCAGCAGCCTGGGCCTGGACCACAGCAAGTTCCCGTGCGCCGACAAGTCCCCTGCGGTGAATGATCGCTGAAAATTTCGATGCATTGTCCATCAGTTCCTGATCCATCTGGCGATGCAGGGTCTGACTGGCCAGAAAATAAAAAAGCATAAAGGTTACGCCGGCACACACAGAAAAGATCCCTGCAAACCAGAGGGTCAGTCGAAATGCCATGGTATTGAAAAACTGAAATCTCATTGGGCTTTCAGCACATATCCTGCTCCGCGAACCGTATGGATCAGCCGGGTATCAAACCCTTTGTCGATTTTATCCCTGAGCCGGCAGATCCGAGCTTCCACCACATTGGTCATGGGATCAAAATTATAATCCCAGACATGTTCCATGATCATGGTGCGCGAAACCACCCGTTCCCGGTTTCTCAGCAGATATTCAAGCAGGGAAAACTCCAGCGGCTGAAGTTCAATCACGCAGCCTTCCCGTTTCACCTGCCGTTTGACAATATCAAGGGTTAATCCGCCATAGGACAGACTGGTCGGATCAGAAATGTTTCCAGCCCGCCGGATCAGGGCCTGGACCCGTGCCAGAAGCTCACTAAAGGCAAACGGCTTTGTCAGATAGTCATCAGCCCCTGCCTGGAGGCCGTCTACCCGGTCATCGACCCGGTCCCGGGCACTGAGGATCATAATCGGGGTATTGTTTTGATCTTTCCGGATTTTTTTGATCAAAGAGATGCCGTCCACCCCAGGCAGCATAATGTCAACAATCAGGGTATCATACGTTTCCACCTGAGCCATCTCAAATCCCAGGGTCCCGGTGGGGGCATGGTCCACTGCAAAACCGGCAGACTTCAGTCCTTTTTTCACAAAATTGGCGATTTTCAGGTCATCTTCGATTACCAGAATTCTCATCAGCCCATGACTCCTTGGTTGGATATTTCACGTATCAAAGGCATTATAATGGTTTAACACGACAAATCAATGGCTTTGTCATTCCGGTTTTGATGTTTGGATTTGATTTTTCCGGGCCAAAACGGTAAGCTTGCCCTGTTTTTTTGATCAATCATCTATCATCACAAAATGGGGAACAATGAAATATTCATGGTGGTTTTTTCAGGTGCTGGGAATGCTGATATCGGCATTTTTCATCATCTTTGGTATTGATCTTCTGCGCGGAGCTTACACGCTGAATGACCCGTTCAGCTTTGTCATGGTCTTTTTTGCTGCCAGCTTTATCCTGCTCATCAGCCTGACCCTTTTCATCAGTTTCCTGATCAAAATGATCCGGGTTTACCGGCAGATCACCCTTCAAGCGGACAAATAAACACAATGGGACTGATTTTCAGCTGCAGACAGATATCCAAAACCTACGGGGACGACACCCTTTTTTTTGACCTGTCCATTGACGTGAAAGAAAAGGAACAGATGGGCCTGATCGGTATGAACGGATCAGGAAAATCCAGCTTTTTAAAACTGCTGGCCGGCTTGAGCCAGCCGGATACCGGACAGATAACGGTTCAGCCGCACATACGATCGGTTTACCTTGAACAGGATGACCCTCTGACGCCGGGCAAAACAGTTGAGCAGACTTTATACGACAGCATCAAATCCTACCCGCTTGATGAGAAAGAACGTCATGCCATTGTCCAGAGCTCTCTGGGAAAGGGCGGGTTCCAGGATCCGGCGATGCGTGTGGATCAACTTTCCGGCGGCTGGAAAAAACGACTGGCCATCACACGTGCCTTGTGCTGCCAGCCGGACGTGCTCCTGCTGGACGAGCCCACCAATCATCTGGACATCAATGGCATCCTCTGGCTGGAAAACATCCTCAAAACAGCTGCCTTTTCCTTTATTGTGGTGAGCCATGACCGGGCCTTTCTTGAAAACGTCTGCCAGAACATGATGGAAATTGCCCGATACTATCCGTCTGGATATTTTAAAATCCAGGGAGGCTACACTGAATTTAAAAAACAGCGGGATCTGTTTCTGGCAGCTCAGCAAAAACAGCAGGCATCCCTGGCCAGTAAAATGCGCCGGGAAGATGAATGGCTCAGACAAGGGGCAAAGGCCAGAAGTACCAAGGCAAAATACCGGATTGAACAGGCACAGCAGCTCCGTCTTGAGCTGATGGCTGTCAGAAATCGAAACCAGCAGACTGCCGCACTTGAGATTGACTTTCATGCCACCGGGCGCCAGACCCGTAAACTTTTGCGGGCCAGTCATATCCAAAAAACCATTGACGGAAACTGCCTGTTTTCTGATATCACTTTTGAGCTTGGCCCAGGGTTCTGCTTAGGGGTTGCCGGAGAAAACGGCAGCGGAAAATCAACGTTTCTGTCGATTCTTGAAAAGAAAACCAAACCTGATTCCGGAACAATCCAGTGGGCGGAAAATCTTAAAATTGCCGTATTTGATCAAAAACGCTCCAGTCTGAACATGACGCATTCATTAAAAGAAGCGCTGAATCCAGCTGGAGGAGACAGTGTCACTTACAAAAACCAGTCCATCCATATTGTGACCTGGGCCAAACGGTTTCTGTTCATGCCGGACCAACTGGAGATGCCGGTCCAAAATCTTTCCGGCGGAGAACAGGCAAGAATCATCCTGGCCAATATCATGCTCACACCGTGTGACCTTCTTCTTCTGGACGAGCCCACAAACGACCTGGATATCCTTTCTCTGGAAGTGCTTGAAGACAGTATCCGCCAGTTTCCCGGAGCAGTTGTTGTTGTCTCCCATGATCGCTATCTCATGGACCGGATCTGCCACCGGATCCTCTATCTGGATCCGGGAAAAACGCCTCAGACATACAAAAATTTTGACCAGATCATGGCCCATCGCCAAGAACAGCTCGCTGCAAAAAAACCGACCTCTAAAAAAACGCCGGCAAAAAAACCAAAAACGGCTGTTTCTTTCTCGTTCAAAGAAAAATTTGAACTGGAACATATCGAAACCCGCATTCTGGAATCAGAACAGGCAGTTGAAGATCTATCTGAGAAAATTCAGGACCCAGATATTCTCCGGGATGCCGACAAAATGAAACACTATTGTGCCCTTCTTGAAACCGCCCAGAATCAGGTACATGACCTGTATGAACGGTGGGAATTTCTCGAGCACAAAAAACAGTCTTCCGGCCAGTCCTGACAGCAATGACAGCTTCAGTTTTTATTCTTTGATAATAAATTCATCCAGTTTTTCAAACAGGGATTCCGGCCATTGTTCGGCATGCAAAAAAAGGTGTTTTTCCGCTTCAGTCAGGCTGTCTTTAATTTTCTGAGGCAGGCTGTCATATGACATCTGCCGCTCTTTATCCGGTTTTTTCTCTTTTTTCATCTCTAGTTTCCTTTACGCTGATAGATACAATCGGGATATCAATGCGGTGACCGCGGTTTCCACTTTTAAAATTCTGGGGCCGATATGACAGGGCGCACACCCCGCACTTTCGAGGGTTTTGATCTCCCGGTCAATAAACCCACCTTCCGGCCCGACCACCAGCACTGATTTTTGTGCAAGTCCGTACGGGCAGACCCTGTCGGTTTTCGGGTGAGCCGTCATACACACCGCATCCTGACAGAGATCCGGCAGCTCCTCTTTGACAAATTCGGTGAAAAACCGGCGCTGATAAATCCGGGGAAGGATGGTGTCAGCGCCCTGCTCCAGCCCCAGAATCATCTGCTCCCGCAGGGAAGGTTCACTTAAAACCGGGCTGTTCCAGAAACTTTTTTCCACCCGCCAGGCATTGATCAGGTATATGGTTTTAACGCCAAGGGTGGTGACCTGCTGTATGATCCGCCGGAGCATCTTGGGTCGGGGGAGTGCAAGAACCAGGATCAGGGGAAGCGGTTCTGGCGGATCATTTTCCAGGCAAATCTTCATCTCAAGACAGGTTGCACTGATACGGGTCACAATCCCGTTGCCGACACCACCGTTCAGCAAACCGCAGCGCAGCTCATCCTGCAAAGCGACTTTATTGATCGTCATCAGATGCTGAAAGCGTCGGCCGTCAATCACTGCATATCCCGGTCGGCAGATATCGGTTTCTTTCAGGAGCACAAGGTTCATTTCAAAAAGTAATGCCGCGACTGCCGGCCAGAAGAAGGGATTTCAATTTTTTTTCCCAGTTATCTTTGCCGGTTAAGCGGGCCAGTTCCACAGCCAGGTGAACCGGCTTGACCTTCAAGGGTTTCTGCCGGCCCAGCCCCTGTAAGCAGGAAGGACAATTGGTCAGGACAGTGATGGGCTGCTGATCCGCAGCAGTCTTGATGGCAGCTGTTTTTCGCTTGAGCATGGAATGGGTGATATCCGGGCGGGACAACGCCATGGTGCCTGCCTCAGAGCAGCAGGATTCCACTTTGCGGACACAGGCGTTCAGGCTGTGCTGCTGGAGGACACTCAATGCGGTGTTGTGCAGAGAATCATGGCATGGGCGGTGGTACAGGCAGTTTCTGTCCAGTTGAAGATCCGGGTTCCGGGCCAGGACATACTGGGAAATGTCGATCAGCGGTGCGTCAAAAATCTCTTCAGTATGCATCCGGTTTAATGATTCCATGCAGGTTCCGCAGCTGACAATGCAGGCATCAAATGTCAGATCCTGAAACATGTCCCGTATCTGATTGAGAATAATACTGTTTTCAAGTACCATTTTATCATGTGTGCCTTGCCTGGCATTTACCAGAAACGGATAGGCGCAGCACATGAACGGCGGCGGCAGAATTACGGTATTGCCAGCCGACAGCAGCAGAAAAATGGATGCCATGGAAATCCGGGGAAACACCCGTTCACTGCCACAGCCGGGAAAATAAAAGACAACCTCCCCCGTACCTGTTTCCGGCTCAATGATCATGGCCTGGTTATGCCGGGTCTTCGGCAGAAACCGATACAGCGGCGGACTGTCCGGCGATGTCACAGGAGATGAAAGCAACGGCCATATCCCTCTGAATTGACCGCGGGATGTCATCTGTTTTACGACCGGAGCTGCCAGGAGATATCCGGTCTTCTGCAGACGGGTGCCTGCCTCAAGCAGCACTGTCCGCATCATTGTATTCACCATCCTGTTTTTGCTGGACAGGTACCAAAGCGTCAACTTCGTGGGGATGGCAGTGTGCTTGAATCCCATATTCTGAAGAACATTTCGCTCCTGTATGGAGATCAGGGCCGAATCAATACTGACCGGACAGTTTTCAAGACATTTGTGGCACATGGTGCAGTGGTCTGCAATCTGCCGGATATTTTTCAAAATATGAAACCCGGTAGACTGGGTCCGCTGGCTGATATACAGCAATGCCTCGATCAGGGCCGCAATGGAAAGATTTTTGTTCCGGGGATGATAAAACATGTTTTCTGCCGGATAAAAAACCGGGCACTGTGCTTTGCATTTTCCGCACCGGACACAGCTTGAAATCTCCTTGGCCAGCCGGGACAGATCTCCGTGTTTGAGAATTCTGGCTTCCAGTTCCAGAAGATTAAACGAAGGGGTGAACACTTTTTCAATGATATCCGGCTCAGACAGCTTGTTCGGATTCATCAGACCCCTGGGGTCCACCTGTCTGCGGTAGGCTTCAAATTCCTGAATCCTTTCCGGGTCCAGGTGTTTAAACTTGGTGATACCGATGCCATGCTCACCAGACACTGCTCCGTTCAGGCGAATGGCCTCCTCCATGATCCGGTCCGCGGTCAGGCTGGCCCGCTCCATCATCTGGCGGTCATTGGACAGAACAGGAATGTTCACATGGACATTGCCGTCTCCGGCATGCATGTGAGTGGCAATGACAATCAGGCGGGCCCGGGTTTTTTCATAGACCTGGGTGAGTTTTTCCGACACCAGCGTATATCCGCGCAGACTATCGAGCACATGGGTATAAAAATTCCCTGCATGGATTCCGGCTTCAATCGCATCCCTGGAAGCGATTTCGATCTTTTTCCGGACCTGGTATGCCAGATCCTTGGCCCGGCGCACCCGTTTTTGCAGCAGATCAGGATCCGCCAGCGGAACAGCAGTTTCCAGATAGTCAATCATATTGTGAATGATCTGTATCTGATTGATTTTTTTCTCTTCAATGTTACAGGCATCAATAAACCGGGCAAAATCAGCCAGAGAATCAATGGGCAGGACAATGTCCTCATTGAGTTTAAATGCATTGGTATGGGCGGCAATGGCCCCCAGGCGCTTTCGATCCTGCCAGAAGCGATCCGCCTCTGTATCGGTTTTGGCCACGATAAAACCGGTTTTGTCATAGCGATCCAGAAGATTTTCCAGCGTATCAACCCCTGCCTGCAGAACTGCTGCATCATCTGCCACCATATCAATCAGTAGAACAGCGATCAGACGGGTTCCCACGCTGGTTTTGGTCTTGTATCGAATGGCCTTGATATACTCTTCGTCAAAATGTTCCAGAGCCATCAACGCTGGCATTCCACCGGAAAAGGCAGCACAGATCTCCTTGATCACCTGGGCGGCCTGACTCATGTCATTGCCGAAAAATTCAATACAGATCGTTTTTTTATGGTCAAATTTTGGATAGAGGATAAATCTGGCCGAGGTAATGATGCCATCACACCCTTCTTTTTGGATGCCAAAAAGACCGTTCAGGGTTTTGTTTGTGACATCCTTGCCAAGTCCTTTTTTCCGCATCTGGGTTCCGGAAATCTCTATGGTGTTGATCATTTGGCCATCCTGATGAAAAACATCAAACACCACGGTGTCCTGCGGCAACGTTTTCCGCCGGGGATGATTCCTGCGGGCAATGGTATACAACAGGCCGTCAGGCATGGCGATTTTGTAGGACAGAAGATTGTCAATTGCCGTACCATACAGCACTGCTTTTTTTCCACCGGCATTTTCAGCAAGGTTTCCGCCAATGGTGCAGGCCCAGGCACTGGTGGGATCAGTGGCAAAAATATATCCCTGGCTGTCAGCATCATCAATAACATCCTGGGTAATCACACCGGCCTCAACCGTGACAGCGGCATAGCGCTGATTGTCAGGGTCGGTTTCAAATTCTATGGGAGAAATCCGGTTGAGTTTTTCAGTGTTGATCATGATGCAGTCCGGGTGTAACGGTGTTGCGCCACCGGTCAGCCCGGTTCCTCCGCCACGGGGAATGATGTGCATTTTCAAGGCATCAATTTTGCGAATCAGACGGGGAACCTGGTCTTCTCTGTCCGGCCGCAGAACAGCCACCGGTAAAAACCGCCGCCAGTCTGTGGCATCTGTGGCATGGGCCGTAAGGTTGAACGGGTCGACATAAACGTTTTCCCTGCCCACCAAAGGCGACAATTGTTTGAGCAGATGATGCTGAAAGGAACGTGCAGAATGAATCTTTTGGGAAAGCGTGCTCAGGGCAGCCTGGCACTGGTCCAGAACCTGTCGGACATGTGGATTGGATGCGTGGACAGAAATGGCTGCCAGATCTGTTTCAAATTCAGAAAAAAGACGGTTTTTCAACCGGGAATGATCCACCATCTCCTGGAACAAAAACGGATTTCGCTGAATGATAAACAGATCCCCCATAAACCGGTAAAGGCGTCTGGAGGATCTGCCGGTATCTTTTTCAGACTCAAGGGCCTGAATGACATGGCGCAGGTCAGATCCAAAAAGATGGCTGATAATCTGATCATCATCCGCAGAAGTGTAATTATACGGAATTTTTCTTTTTGGATCCACCATGGTTAAAGTTCAAACGTTTTCATGCTGACCACCAGGTCAAGGCTTTCAATTTCCTTGACCACTGGCGGCGGAACCGGCGTGTCGGTTCTCAGAAAGATGATGTTCCGGTCCCCATCATCCTCTCTTCCCACCATCATACGGGCGATGTTGATATTGTGTTTGCCAAGGGTGACCCCCATGGATCCGATCGACCCGGGTTTGTCCACGTTGTGAATCAGGCTCAGATATCCTTCCGGAATCACTTCAAGACGGAACTTGTTGATCCTGACGATCCTGGCGTCATCTTTTCCAAAGATCGTGCCTTCCAGCACATTGGTTTCCTGATCTGTCACAACAGTGATCCGTATCAGGTTCAGAAAATTTCCTGCTTCCTGGGAGGTGGATTCAGAAATTTTTATTCCCATTTCATTGGCAAATGAGATGGCATTTACTGAATTCACTTCATGCTGAACAAACTGGGCCAGCATCTCTTTGATGCCCGCCACACTCACCGGCTTGAGATCCAGTTCCGGGAACTTGCCGATATATTCAATATCCACCTGCTTGATGCCGCCTTTGGAGATCTGGGCCTGCATTTTACCCATTTTCCCGGCCAGATAAATAAAGGGACTGAGCTGTTTGAGGACTTCTCCGGTCACCGACGGCACATTCACTGCATTGATCACCGTGTCATGGAGCAGATAGGCAATGATCTGGTTTGCAGCCGCCACAGAAACATTTGTCTGGGCTTCCAGAGTGGATGCACCCAGATGGGGAGTGGCAATCACCTGGTCCAGGGCCAGAAGGGGATGATCTCCCGGCGGTTCTGTGGCAAATACATCCAGAGCTGCCCCGGCAACCTTTCCAGATACAATGGCATCATAAAGCGCTGTTTCATTGATGATGCCGCCCCTTGCACAGTTGATCACCATGACGCCGTCTTTCATTTTCGCAAAAGCCTCTGCATCCAGAAGGTCAATAGTGGCATCAATTTTAGGCACATGAATGGTAATATAATCTGCCTGGGCATACAGCTGATCCAGTGTAACATAATCAAAACCGGCTTTTTCAATATGCTCCTGGGAAATATTGGGATCATATACAATGACCTTCATCTTCAAGCCTTTTGCCAGGCCGGCGGCAATCGAACCGATATTGCCGAATCCAATGACACCGAACACCTTGTTGCACACCTCACGCCCCTGAAGCAGCTTTTTTTCCCATTTGCCCTGTTTCATGGAGATGGTGGCCCGCGGAATATTCCGGGTCAGCGCCATCATCATGGCAATGGCATGCTCTGCCGTGGTCACTGTATTTCCACCCGGGGTGTTCATAACAGCAACGCCATGTTTGGTGGCTTCATCAATATCCACATTATCCAGTCCAATACCGGCCCGTGCAATCACCTTTAAATTGGTTGCTGCATCAAGGATCTCCTTGGTCACTTTTGTGGCGCTGCGAATGGCCAGCCCATCATACTGGCCGATAATCTCTTTGAGTTCATCCGGCGTAAGGCCTGTTTTCTCATCCAGTTCAATACCTTCCTGGTTTTTGAAGATTTCCAGCCCCACATCACCCATTTTATCACTGACAAGTACCTTCATTACTTGTTCTCCTTTTCAAAAGAAGCCATGAAAGCAACCAGGGCCTCAACACCTTCGATGGTTGTTGCATTATAAATAGATGCCCGGCATCCGCCAACAGACCGATGGCCTTTAAGTCCGCCAAGGCCTTTTTCCATGGCCTGCTTGACAAATTTAACCTCGAGTTCCTCACTGGGGAGTCTGAAAGTGACGTTCATCAACGATCGAGAATCTTCGCGGGCAGTGGTCCGGTAAAAATCACTGGAACCGATGAAATCGTACAGGATTCCCGCTTTTTTTACGTTGAACGCCTCCATTTTTTCCAAAGATCCCATCTCCTCTTCAATCCACTTGAGCACCAGATCAATGGTGTAGATGCCAAAACACGGCGGGGTGTTGTACATGGAGTTTTTCTCAGCATACGTGCTGTATTTCAGCATGGACGGCAAATCTGGATTGCACATCTCCAGCATATCCTTTCTCAGGATCACCATACATGTCCCGGACGGACCAATGTTTTTCTGGGCACCGGCATAAATCATGCCGAATTTGTTCATATCCAGGGGACGGGAAAAAATATCAGATGACATATCACAGACAATGGGGACATTGTTCGTGTCCGGAAACTGATGATACTGCGTCCCTTTGATGGTGTTGTTGGATGTCAGGTGAACATATTTTGCCCCTTTTGAAAACGGAATATCTTTTGGGATATAGGAAAAGTCCTTGTCCTCGGAAGAAGCCACCACCTTGTAATTCTTTTTGACAATACCGGCTTCTTTGATGGCTTTTGTTGACCAGGTACCGGTGTTCACAAAGTCTGCAAAATCATCGCCTGAAAGAAAATTCATCGGAGCCATGGCAAACTGCAGGGACGCCCCACCCTGAATGAACAATACGTGAAAGCTGTCATCCAGTTTCAAAAGCCGCTTGGTCCGCTCCACCGCAGAATTGATCACTTTATCAAAATAGCTTGAGCGGTGGCTGATTTCGGTTATGGACATGCCGGAATTGTCAAAATTCAAAAAAGAGGCCTGTATCTCTTTTAACACCTTGAGCGGCAGTGCAGCCGGGCCGGCATTAAAATTAAAAATTCGGTTGTCTGTCATTGTTTTTTTCCTTCTTCTATTATGGGGTTAGTCAATTTCGCATGTGAATCAATTGTGCTCCCGCGTTTTGTGAAATATCACCTGGGGCCATTCTTCCATGGCAAATCCCAATTGATACTCACTGGTGGTTAAAAATGTCAACCACCCTTCTGCATCCACTGCCAGATTGGATTCATTTTTCTGCTTAAATGTTTTGAGCATCTTTTCATCGTCACAGGTGACCCATCGTGCGATGGATCGGTCAATGGGCTCATAGACCGCATTCACATTGTATTCTGCCTTCAGGCGGGCCATGGTGACATCAAACTGCAGCACACCAACCGCACCAATAATATACATGTTTCCTGCCAGCGGCTTGAACACCTGTATGGTTCCCTCTTCTGAAAGCTGCAGCAGGCCCTTTTGAAGCGATTTGGCTTTTAATGGGTCCTTCAACACCACCCGCCGGAAATGTTCCGGGGCAAAACTTGGAATACCCAGAAATTTCAATGGTTCCCTGGTGGTGAACGTATCCCCGATTTTAATGGTGCCATGGTTGTGGATACCGATGATATCTCCGGGATAAGCTTCTTCAACATTGCTGCGTTCCTGGGCCATGAAAATGGTGGCATTGGCAATCCGGATCTCTTTACCAATGCGGTGATGCCGGACTTTCATGCCCTTGGTGAACTTTCCGGAACAGATCCGGAAAAACGCAATGCGGTCCCGGTGTTCCGGGTCCATGTTGGCCTGAATTTTAAACGTAAATCCGGAAAAATCTGCTTCTGCCGGATCAACATCACGGGTCGAGGATTGCCGTCTTCCCGGCGGGGGTGCGATCCTGACAAAGGAATCAAGCATTTCCCTGACCCCGAAATTATTGATGGCTGAACCGAAAAATACCGGGGTTTGCGTACCATTCAGATACAGATCCAGACAAAACGGATCTGATGCCCCCATGATCAGATCAACATCCTCCCTGAGCTGCCGGGCCTGTCCGGGCGACATCACCGTTTCCAGGCGGGGGTCAAAAAGGTCGCTGATGAGAATGCCGTCGCCGTCCCGGGGAGTGTATCCCGGAGAAAAGAGTTCGATCTCTTTTTTCTCCAGGTGATAGACCCCTTTAAACCGCTTGCCCATTCCCAGGGGCCATGTCAGCGGCGCGCATTCAATCTGGAGCTTGTCTTCAATATCGCTGAAGATCTCCAAGGGCTCCATCCCCTCTCTGTCCAGCTTGTTGATAAACGTAATGATGGGGGTGTTGCGCATTCTGCAGACCTCCATCAGTTTCTGGGTCTGGGGCTCCACCCCTTTTGCACTGTCGATGATCATGACAGCACAATCCACAGCTGTCAGAACCCGGTAGGTATCTTCACTGAAGTCCCGATGACCCGGTGTATCCAGAAGGTTGATTTCATATCCCTGGTAATTGAACTTCATCACTGAAGAGGAGACGCTGATCCCCCTCTCCTGCTCAATGGAAAGGAAATCACTGGTGGCTGCCCGTTCCGCTTTCTTGGATTTGACAGCACCTGCCTGCTGTATGGCACCGCCAAACAGAAGCAGCTTTTCCGTCAGAGTCGTTTTGCCGGCATCTGGATGGCTGATGATAGCAAATGTCCGCCGCTTCTGAATTTCTTTTAACAGCTGTCTGTCAATCTGTTTTCCGCCTGATTCCATATCTGTATTCACGTCCTGAATTTTAAGTGTGGAAATCTACCAGCATTTTTGTGTTTAATCAACACCAAAACGAGTTAAAAAGATAAATTATTAATGATTTCAAACCATTAGATTGGAGAATATGATTGATTTTTTACGCAATTATCTATTGAAACATGCTAGTTATCGTCAGATTTTGTCTTGTTTTTTTGTCTCTTTCGAATTTTAAAAAAGTCATATCCCCCCCAGGACAGGAGGATAATACTCAATACCCGGTTAAATGTCGCATGTTCCACCATTTCCGGGTCTGTGGTCAAAAACCCGTCCCAGAAACACCACAGGCCAAAACCGATGAGCAAAACAGTAAATACATAGGGATTCATTGCCGGAGGAGCGTTTTTTTGCTTGTCTTGAGTCATTTCATCTCTCTTTTTTCGGTTTTCAAGGGTCTGTTAAAAAAAACAGGTAACATATTCAACCGGGTTTTGAAAGCAGATTTTAGATCTCGGTAATGTTCAGATCACTGATCAGCCTGCACAAATAAGTCCGCTGGATTTTGAGTATCCGTGCCGCATGGGTGCGGTTGCCCTGAACCGACTCAAGGGTCCGGACAACCAATTGCCGCTTGAAATCCAGTATGGCCTGTTTCAGTTCCTGGGAGTGATGTGTCACAGTATCAGCCGGTTCCGGAGTGAACGGCAGATCCCGCGGAAGAATGGACGGGCCGGCGCACATGATCACGGCACGCTCCACCGCATTTTTAAGCTCGCGGATGTTTCCCGGCCAGGTATGGGTCTGCAGAACCTGAACCGTGTCTGAAGAGAAGAACAGCTCCGGCCGTGACTGCTCTTTTTTGAACATCTCCAGAAAATAGTCAGCCAGCTGCAGAATATCACTGTTTCTTTTCCGCAACGGGGGCATGTGAATCTTTACCACATTCAACCGGTAATAAAGATCTTCTCGAAATTTTTTTTCTGCCACATCTTTCTCGATTTTCCGATTGGTGGCAGAAATCACCCGGACATTGACCTGGATCTCTTTGGTCCCCCCCAGGCGGCAAAAACAGCCTTCCTGGAGCACCCTCAGCAGCCGGGTCTGCATCTCCAGGCTCATCTCTCCGATTTCATCCAGAAAAACCGTGCCATTGTCTGCCAGTTCAAATTTGCCGGGCTTCATTGCCACAGCGCCAGTGTAAGCCCCTTTTTCATGACCGAAGAGCTCATCTTCCAGAAGGGATTGTGTCAGCGCACCGCAATTGATCACCACCAGCGGATAATCCTTTCTCGGGCTCTGCATATGAATCATCCGGGCCATGAGTTCTTTGCCGGTACCACTCTCGCCCAGAATCAACACAGACGCACTGGTCGCGGCAACTTTCAGCCCATCTGAAACCGCTTTTCGCACTTCCGCGCTGGTTCCGACAATTTTATACTGACCTGCAATCTGTTCGGTCAGCTCTTTTGCGGTTCGGTAAGAACTGTCCACTTTTCTGGCATGACAGATGGCCTGCGCACATACATCCGCAAAAACATTCAGAATACTCAAATCATCCATGCCAAAAGGAAAGCCATCTTTCCGGTCGATGATCTGCAGAACACCGATCGTCTTCCCATCAGCCTTCAGCGGCGAACATGCTATGGACTGGGTTTTAAAGGCAACATCCCGGCTGATGGTTTTGTCCCACCGGGGATCTTTGGCAACATCCTCCACCAGGAGCGCTTCACCGGTCTGGGCGACATGCCCTGCAATGCCCTGCCCTGTTTTTAATACATATTTTTTGACATCTTCCCTGATGGGGCCGGTGGTAACATCAAACCGGAGGGTTTTTCCATCTTCAGCAAGCAAAAGAAGAGAGCTTGCCTGTGCATTCATGATTCTTGCCGCAGTTTCCACAATCAGCCGTGGAAGCTTTTTGGGATCCTGAGTGCAGGACAGCCACCGTGATATGTCATTGAAATATTGTAATGGCGCTGGTGTATACATTTGATATACTTTGGATGATCGTGTATAAATTCTGTTCAAACAGTTAATTTTATAAATTATATATGAAATCGAAAACAAAAGAAAGTGCCGTTATGAGAGCAGGATACAGATCTTTTATCCATTTTGCTTGACATAAAAAAGAAATTCATTAATTTAAGGTGCATGTTTTATCAGTTTGTCAGTAGAATATTTATGATCATGCCCGGCAGAATTTTTGTTTTGATCAGGGCATAAATGAAGGAAAAAAAAGTGGCTATGAACAATTCAACATCTGATGCGGAACGCAAAATGCTCTCTGATGCAGGATATGCTGATCCAGCGATCAACTACTATATTGAAAAAAAATATATGGGCCATATCGAGAATGCAGACCAGATCAGTGAAAAAATCGGGTCCTGCGGTGATACCATGAAGGTATACTTAAAAATAGACGATAACCATATCATCACTGATGTCCGGTATGAAATCACCGGTTGTGCAGGTGCGATTTCCGCTGCCATGGCGGTTGTTGATCTTGTGAAGGGAAAAACCCTTGAGCAGGCGCTTGGCACAAATGACGGTGATGTTTTCAAAGTTCTGGAAAATATCCCTGAAAAAAAACACCATTGCATTCAGCTGGCTGTAAAAACCATGCATAAGGGAATCCAGGAATACAAAACCCAGAAAGTGGTTTAAGCTTAGATTTTCCCCCTGGACGTTCAGGGGGCTCATATCAAAAGGGGCTTGATTATTATCTTCCTGATGGCGTGTCGGAGTGGCGTTTTTTCCTTACTCATCCTATGTTTACTGGCCGGGTGTAGAACACCGTCAGACTTTCATGTAAAGGATCTTGCCAAGACAAATATTGATGTCATATCCGAGATTCATCTCAACCAGGCCACTGAGCTGCTGAAGGAATTAACGGAAAAATTATACAAAAAAAACCCCTATGAACTGAAAAAAAATCCCGGCATGACGATCAATATGAGAATCCGACAGATTTTTACCTGTCCGGTTCAATTTTCATTTCCGGAAGTCCACCATAAAAAAAGCATTGATGCCATTTTGCTGGGATTTGACCCCGACTATGAGGGCGATCGGGTGTTTGCTGTTGTTTTTGGACTGTATACCATGATCCATGCCTCCTATAACAACAAATGTGAACTGTTCATGCTGGACTATTTAAACGAGCAGGCCCTTTACAACAGTGCCAGAAATATCGAAATCCTGGTGTGGCGGCTGAACAACCGCCACACACATACAGGCAGGGTTTTTCTGCTCACCAACAGTCTGGACGATGAAAACCCCAATCTGAGTTATGAACGTCTTTTCGGCAAATTGATTTCCCTGCAGGATACCATGGCCAGAATTATTGCCGACCGGACAGGGCGAACCATCAAAGAGGTCGTCCGCATTGCCGGGATGGCATTTTTACCCATCGGTATCTGATTTTTCCTGCGGTTTTGGCGGCAGATGTTTTTCAAAACGGTTGAACTGCTCCAAATAATAAGCCTTTCTGGATGTGGAAACACGGAGGGCTTTTTCGGCAATTCTTACGGCATTTTCCACATCATTGTTGACAAACAAGGCTTCTGCATAAGTATCAAGCACAAATGCCTCCTGAGAGATCTCAAATGCTTTTTGTGCCAGTTTTAGTGCTGTTGGCGGATCTGTGAATTCAGGGTCCGGACAGGTGGCATACAGCCAGGCCAGATTGTTTAAGGCATGGACATTTTCAGGATCGATCCGCAGTACATTTTCATAGGCATCAATGGCCCTTTGATACGTCTCCCGGTGGTAATAATAATCACCGACCAGAGTGTACAGATCGGCATTTTCAGGCCCAATCGCAATTTGCTGAAAAAGAATTTTTTCAGCAATAAATTCATCAAACAGCGGTTTGGCACTGCCATACTGAATTGAATAGCCAGAAAAGATCACAAAGGCCATAATGACAGCATATGCGGCAACCCATTTTTTAACCTTTTGATGGTGTGCGGCAATTGTTTCAGGATACTGGCGGCATTTTTCCAGAAAAGCGATCCGCTGGCCAATGCTGTAATGGTGCCAGTTGGGTTTGTCCATTGCCTGATTCGAGTAGGCTGCAATTTTATAAAAGGTTGAGATCAGACCAGACCCGTCCTGGGCAAACTCATATACATGCAGATCTGCCTGGCGTTCAAAATTTCGCATGAAAAACCCGAAAATCACTCTGAAGTACAAAATGAAAAATCCGATCAGGGTAAGCACCATCATCATGGGATAAACAGTTGTTCGATCCATGTTGATGGCCTCAAAGACAGTGTAAACCGGTTGCAGAATATACAGAATCTGCAATACCGGTTCAAAAAACACAAAATTGCAGGCAATGAACCCGGCAAAGAAAAACAGATAAAAAATCATGTGATGCTTTTGAACATGCCCGATTTCATGCAGCATCACTGACTCAAGCTCTTCCTCATTCAGGGATTGAAACAGGGCCGGCGTTACCAGAATATAGCGAAAACGGCTGACAATCCCCATCACCCCTGCTGTGATCATGTTTCCGCCGAACATGTCCCATCGCAGAATGTCTGCATATTTTAAACCGGCCCGCCTGCAGACAGACTCAATTCGGGATCTGGCGTATCCAGGTTCAAGGGGCTGGCACAACCACAGTTTTTTGATGAGCACCGGTCCGAATACCGTGATCACCACAAGAAAAAATGCCACGTATCCAATCTCACCGGCCGGCGTTTCCAGTATTGCCCGGGGGGCCTGCCAGGGCAGATGGACAAGCGTGTCTGCCACAATGGATATGAGAAACCAGGGCAGGAGCGCCGGCAGCACAAATGAAACGTTGGATAAAACATACGCTTTTTTTGAAACAGTCCCGCCCAGAAGCATTTGATGAACATCATAGGCACTGAACCAGATCACCATTAAAAAAGAGAGAAAAAGACTCAAAAAAAGAATGGCCCGCAACGTGGGGAACAGCTCGATAAGACCTGTTGACGGAATCGCAAAATTGAGCCTGAACAGATACAGCATCAGGGCAAAAACGCACAGCGCAAAGACAGAGAGCCGATTCACACTTCGACTGATGATGCTGTCAAGATTTGCCACAGACAAGAGACGGGATCTGTTATTCAAGCGTCTGAAAACCAGCCGGGTCACCATCACAAAAATGCCATATGCAACCACAGAATAAGCCACTCCATGGGTGGAAACCGTTTGATCTGAATGAAAAAATTCCGAAGTCGTATAGATGATCAAAGCGATCAGGAAAAACAGAAAATTGGAAAACATCTATACGCTCCCTGTGACGGCATACTGGTTTAGCACAATCCAGGTTTTGACATCAAATTTCAGCGTGTCATCTGCCAACAGATCCCTGGCATCGTTTTGTGACACCAGGACAACCTGAATCTCTTCAGATGCTTCATTGAATTGACTGGTCGGCTGGCCGCTGCATTCCACAAAAACAAGACTGACTGACTCATCTGTCATGCCTGACGATGAAAAAACAGCAGGGCTTTTCCGGACCAGTTTTGTAATTTTCAGCCCGGTCTCTTCAAACAGCTCCCGCCGGGCAGCTGTTTCGATATCCTCATTTTCATCCACCAGACCTGCTGGAAACCCATATTGAAAATCGCCGAGTGCCACCCGGAACTCCCTGATCAGGACCAGCTTTTTTTGTGCAGCAAAAAATGGAACGATCACCACGGCGTCCGGCTTGTCAGCATCTGCAGACAGTGGATTGGAATGTGTTGAGCGGGAAGCAAAGATCCACTGCTTGTCCGCTTTCATCCGATCGGTATAGAAAATTGAATAGAGATTCAAATGCCTGAAGTCAGTTATTTTACACACTTTTTTGATCTTCATAATATTACCACCTGTTGCGTATCTCGTTGATCAATCTGCCAGACTGCCTGGCAAATCTTCAACATAGGCCTTGATCTCATCCCTGATTTTACGATAGCAGTCCAGTTGTTCAGAGGCTGTGGCACCTTTTTCTGCAAGCATTTTTGCCATTTTGGGCGGATCATCAAACCCAACATGAACGACCTTGCAGCGGGGCGGGAAATAGGGACAGGTTTCATGGGCATGGCCGCAAACCGTCACCACAGCATCCAGATCGACATCTTTAAATGCATTGACATGTTTTGACTGGTGATGCGAGATATCAACCCCGGCCTCTGCCATCACCGCCACTGCCCGCGGATCCAGTTCCTGCGGCTGAGTTCCAGCCGAATATACAGTGATGACATCTGATTTCAAAGTTCTTGTCCATCCTTCTGCCATCTGGCTTCGACAGGAGTTGCCGGTGCACAGGAACAACAGATTGAATTTGGTTTTCATTTCACATCCTTTTTTGCTGGTTTGATCCCCGCTGTTTCCGGCACAGCTCCTCACAGGGAATGCGGGTGATCTGGTTTATTTTTTGTTGATCTGCCATGATTGACGGCGCACTTTTAAGCTGTTTTGTCACCCATTGAAACAGCGGTTCAAGAGAATGGTTTTCCCTGTTGAGCCGGAAATAGACCCAGCGGCCGCTTTTACGGTTTTTTAAAATCCCTGCCTGTACCATGATGCTCAGGTGCCGCGAAACCGTTGCGCCTGAAACCTGCAAAAATTCTGTAATCTGGCAGGCGCAGAGCTCGGGATGGGTTTGAAGACTGGAAAAAATTCTCAGCCGACTCTGATCTGATAGTGCTTTTAAAAGAAAAAGGGTTTCATCCATTTCTGCGGCCATTTTCATAATTAGCAAAAAGACTAAATAATAAAATCAAACTCAGCTGCCTGTCAATATCTTTCTGCGGTAAAAACCGCTTGACAGACGCAGCACTTCTCATTAAATTTTTCCTGTGTTGCAGGCAAACTGCAGAGACGCTCCGGTCTGGAGATCTGTGGATCAATCGTAAACAGGATATTTCCATGAAAGAGTTCATCAAAGTCATGAAGGCGGCAGCTGACCCGGTGCGGGTTAAAATCTTGAAGATGCTCCAGCACAAAACCATGTGTGTCTGTGAGATTCATACCGCGCTTGAAAAAGCACAGTCCACCACAAGCAAACATTTGAAAATACTGGAGGATGCCGGACTGATAACCTATCAAAAAGACGGCCTGTGGGTGAATTACATGTTGTCGGACGGCAGCCAGAGCCCTTTTGCCTCCAACCTGATCGGAAATATCCGCCACTGGCTGAATGATGACCCTGAAATTGAAAAAATCACTCAGCAACTGAAAAGTATTGACCGGCATACCATCTTGAACCGGATGCCTACTGGATAATCATGCCGGAATATACATCAGATACCGGAAAACCAGCCAGAAATGGGCTGCACTTCCCAGAAGCACAAACAGATGCCAGATTTCATGGTAACCAAACACACCAGGAAACGGATCGGGTTTCTGAATGGCGTAGATCACGGCACCGGTGCTGTAGAATGCCCCGCCAAGCGCCAGCCAGAACAGCCCTGAGAGCTCAAGAGTCTTTACCAGCGGGTATATCGCTATCAAACACATCCATCCCATGCTCACATAGATGAGGGTGGACAACCACCTTGGCACATTCATGGCAAAAATTTTTAAGAAAGTGCCAATGACAGCAACGCCCCACACTGATCCGAAAATACTCCAGCCCCAGGGACCTCTGAGCGGCACCAGGCAGATCGGTGTATACGACCCTGCAATGAGCATGAAAATCATAATGTGATCAATACGCCGAAACACCATGAGGGCGTTCGGCGAAATGTTCAGCATGTGGTACAAAGTGCTTGAGGCATACATTAATATCAGTGTGGTACCAAAGACGGCAAAGGACACCACATGCCATACATCAGCCCGGTTGGCAGCATACACCACCAAAAGGGTCATGCCGACCACAGATGCCAGGGCTCCGGCCATGTGGGAAATGGTATTCACCGGCTCCCGGAAAGTTTTAATACATGTTAACATTTTAAAACCATACCGGGATCCCTCAAAAAAATCATCCGCTTTTCCCGAATATGACATTTCTTTTACCTTCCGGCAGGCAGATATAACCTGGTAACCTGGCATCGGCATGGCATCCCATTGCTGCGATGAAATATCACCATCTCTCTGATCACATGGAACGTTTTTGCCGGATCACCCTGCCCGCTGTCCATATTTTGACAGCCCAGCTGCCAGTAATCCTTGACCGGAACATTGAAAAAGCAAAACAATTATTTTTTTATTTCAGATAGTTACAACCACACATGCTTTCCTGTCCCAAAGGAAACCGGTCTCAGGAACATTTTTTGCAAACAAACCTCAGAACAGCAGATGAGTAAAGATCAAGCAGTGTCAGACAAAACATAAGGATATGTCACCATGACCATCTTAAAAGGAGATTTGATCCAGCTGGCCAAGGCTGGCTATTTTGATGTGATCGTCCACGGTTGCAACTGCTTTTGCACGATGGGCGCAGGGATTGCCAGACAGATTCAGACCCATTTTCCAGAAGCGTTTGAGGCGGATCTTCAAACGGTTCCCGGAGACAAGGCAAAACTGGGGACATATTCACTTGCCCGTGTCCATACACGTGATCACACACTGGTGGTTGTCAATGCCTACACTCAGTTTCACTATTCAGGCAGCGGCACACTGGTCAGTTACGATGCGGTGCGCAAAATTTTTTCCCGGTTGAAAGTGGAATTCTCCGGTCAGAAACTGGCTTATCCAAAAATTGGAGCAGGGCTTGCAAAAGGGAACTGGGAAATGATATCAGCCATTATCAACCAGGAACTTGACGGAATGGACCATACCCTGGTGGACTATGTAAAACAGACAGCAGCGGATTGCAGGACTTGAAAAACCATCAACGGTTTGATACATGAGTAACCTTTAAAATTTCAATACAGAGGACAGGATATATGATCAATGTGGGGATTGCAGGCGCATCTGGTTACACTGGCGCCGAACTTGTCAAACTGATTGTTAACCACCCCGAAGCCCGCCTGTGTGCGGTCACTTCCAGCAGCTATGCCGGACAATCTCTGACACAGATCTTTCCATCCATGCGGGGATGTGAAAATATTATTTGTGAACCGTTGGATATCTCCGCCCTGAAAACAAGACTGGATGTCGTTTTTCTCGCCCTGCCCCATAAAGTATCCATGGCCTATGCCCCTCTTTTTTTGGAAAATGGAATCAAAGTCATTGATCTGTCCGCAGACTACCGGTTTTCAAATGCTGCCACCTATGAATCTGTTTATCAGGAGCACACGTCAAAACACCTGCTGACCAGAAGTGTGTACGGGTTGAGCGAGATCTATCGTGATCAGATCAAACAGGCCGATCTTATCGGAAACCCCGGGTGTTATCCCACCACAATCTTGCTGGCCCTGATCCCGCTGCTGAAAAACAAACTGATCCGGCCGGACCACATTATTTCCGATTCAAAATCAGGCGTCAGCGGTGCAGGACGATCATTGTCGCTGTCCACCCATTTTTGTGAAGTCAATGAATCATTCAATGCCTACAAAATCGGAAACCACCGGCATACCCCGGAAATAAATGAAATCCTCAGCGCCCATGCAGGGACTGACATTGATATCACTTTTGTTCCCCACCTGCTGCCCATCACCCGGGGGATGCTGTCCACGATTTATGTCACTGCCGGTGAGAAAATTACTGAAAAACAGATCCGGCAGGCATATGAAACCTTTTATGAAAAAGCGTTTTTTGTCACGGTACTGGAAAAAGGCCAGTATCCATCGATTTCGCATGTGCGGGGAACGAATCGCTGTGATATTGGGTTCCATTTTAATGAAAACACCGGTCAGATCACTGTGATCTCCGCCATTGACAACCTTTTAAAAGGGGCTGCCGGCCAGGCCGTGCAAAATATGAACATTCAGTTCAACCTTGATGAAAAATCCGGTTTAGATGCGGTCACAGCCCATTTATAATCAATATTATGCTTGACATATAAAAATTATCTAACTAATAAGGGTGATAATGAGAAAAAGAATGAAAATATGGTTCCATGCGGGTAATTTTTCCGAGATCAGGGAACTTTCCATTCCCAGAACGGTGGCAGTTTTTTTACTTTTTCTCGGCACACTTGCCATTGCCGGAACCGTTTTTGTCGGATACGACTATCTGCGATTGAAGTCAATGTCTTTTGACAACCAGTCATTAGCGCAGACCATCCTGGCACAGACCGATGAGATCAAGACCCAGCGCATCCAGATACAAAACTTTGCACAGAAAATTGAAACACTGAAAACACAGGTCAGCAACCTGTCCAAATTTGAAGACAAGGTGCGCCTGATCGCTGATATCAAACAGACATCCAACTCCAGCGGGCTGATCGGTATCGGTGCAATTCCAAAAGATGAACTTGATACAGATATCCCTCTGGATCAAAAACACAACAATCTGATGCGGGAAATGCATCAGCAGGTGACCCTGACCAATTTCGCTGCAAAAAAACAGTCTCTGGATTTTGAAAAACTGATCGAGCTTCTGGAAAAAAAGCGGAATCTTCTGGCGTCGACGCCTTCTGTCAAACCAGTTGACGGCTGGATCACCTCTCAGTTTGGCCACCGGGTGTCCCCGTTCACCGACCAGAAAGAATTTCATTCCGGTCTGGATATTGCCAACAAAGCCGGCACCCCGGTTATTGCCACGGCAAACGGAAGGATATCGTATGCTGGCGGAAAAATGTATATCGGCAACCTTGTGGTGATCGATCACGGGTATGGCCGTGTCACAAAATATGGACATCTTCAAAAAGTACTGGTCAAATCCGGACAGGAAGTCAAACGCGGAGATGTGATTGCCTTGATGGGAAATACCGGACGGAGTACCGGGCCCCACCTTCATTATGAGGTCAGAATAAACGGCACTCCTGTCGACCCGTTAAAATATATCCTGAACTAATCCTGATTATTTTTTCCTTTTTTTCATTTTTGTGCAACTCAAAAATTATTTCAATTTTTTATTTTATTTTAGGCAATTAATGCTTATATGTTTGTTGTCAGTTCAATTGGCATAACTTAAAACAATTCAGGTAAAAGGCCCTATGGTATTCAATTTTATATCGAAAATATTCGGCTCAAACAATGATCGCACTTTAAAAAAACTTCAGCCACTGGTGGATCAGATCAATCAGCTTGAACCACAGATGCAGAAATTATCAGATGATCAGATGGTTCATAAAACAGCAGAATACAAAGAGCGAATTCAAAAAGGTGAATCCCTGGACGATCTGTTGCCCGAAACGTTTGCCCTTGTCAGAGAAGCTTCTGTCAGAACGCTGGGCATGCGACACTTTGATGTTCAGCTGATCGGCGGCATTGCGCTCCATCAGGGGTGCATTGCAGAGATGAAAACCGGTGAAGGAAAAACACTGATGTCGACCCTGCCCGCCTATTTAAACGCATTGTCAGGCAAAGGTGTTCATCTGGTAACCGTCAATGATTATCTGGCCAGAAGGGATGCAGAATGGATGGCCAGAATCTATAATTTCCTTGGCCTGACTGTCGGAGCCATTGTGCACGATATTACGGATCAGGAACGGAAAGCCGCATACAATTCCGATATCACCTATGGCACCAACAATGAATTCGGTTTTGATTACCTGCGGGACAACATGAAATATGATGTCACATCTCTTGCCCAGCGCGACCTGAATTTTGCCATTGTTGACGAAGTGGACAGCATCCTCATTGATGAGGCCAGGACTCCGCTGATCATTTCCGGACCCGGAGAAAAATCAACACATTTTTATACCCAGGTCAATACGATTATTCCAGCGTTTGCGAAAGACACAGACTACACCATTGATGAAGAGTCAAAAACGGTTTCCCTGACAGAAGACGGTATTGCAAAGGGTGAAAAACTCCTCAATGTTGACAATCTCTATGACCCGTTGAATATTGAGATACTCCACCACCTGAACCAGGCGTTGAAGGCCCATACCCTCTTTAAAAAAGATACCGATTATATTGTCAAAAACGATCAGGTCGTGATCGTGGATGAATTTACCGGACGGTTGATGACCGGGCGACGATACAGCGAAGGGCTTCACCAGGCACTTGAAGCCAAGGAAAACGTCAAGATCGAAAACGAAAACCAGACGCTGGCATCCATCACTTTTCAGAACTATTTCCGGATGTATGACAAATTGTCAGGCATGACCGGTACAGCGGAAACCGAAGCTGCAGAATTTAAAAAAATATATGACCTGGATGTCCTGGTGATCCCCACTCACATGAAAATGATCCGAAAAGATTATCCAGATCTTATCTACAAGACACAAAAAGAGAAATATGACGCGGCCATCAAGGATATTATCAAGCTGCACCAGAAGGGCCAGCCAGTCCTTGTCGGGACCATATCCATCGACGTTTCTGAAGATATGAGCAAAAAACTGAAAAAAAAAGGGATCAACCATTCGGTATTGAACGCAAAACATCACAAGGCTGAAGCTGAAATTGTTGCCAATGCCGGCCAGAGGGGTGCGGTAACGATCTCAACAAACATGGCCGGCCGTGGAACAGATATTGTTCTTGGCGAAGGGGTAAAGGAGCTGGGGGGGCTTCATATCCTGGGAACATCCCGGCATGAATCACGGCGGATT
Source organism: Desulfobacteraceae bacterium (assembly GCA_011390435.1). The sequence continues at coordinate 28,357 of JAABSK010000004.1, forward strand.
GACAATCAGCTCAGGGGCCGTTCCGGACGGCAGGGAGATCCGGGAACATCCCGGTTCTATCTGTCTTTGGAAGATGACCTGCTGCGGATCTTTGGCGGAGACCGTATCCATACAGTAATGGACAAGCTTGGTATTGAGGAAGGCGAGCATATTGAACACCCGTTTATCAGCAAAGCCATTGAAAACGCCCAGTCAAAAGTTGAAGGCCACAACTTTGAAGTTCGAAAACAGCTCCTGGAATACGACGATGTCATGAACCAGCAGCGGGAAATCATCTACCGGCAGCGGCGCAAGGTTCTGCTGGAAAAAGATCTGAAACCCTTTGTCCTTGAAATGGTTGAAGACAAAGTCTATGACGTCGTGGATGAGTTTGCACAGGATAAAACCCCGCTGGAAAAATGGGACCTTCCCGGCCTTGAAAGCCGGATCAAAAAAGTATTCAACTTTTCTCCGGATCTTGACGCTGCCGCTAAACAGGATCTGGACAGACAGCAGCTTTGCGATCTTTTGTTTGACCATCTGAAAGCCACATATACACAAAGAGAAGAAACCATTGGCAAAGACATTACAAGACAGATTGAAAGACACCTGATTCTTCAGACTGTGGATACCCGATGGAAAGAACATCTTCTGTCCATGGACCATCTCAAAGAAGGAATCGGCCTTCGTGGCTATGCACAGCAGGACCCTTTGAGAATCTACAAAAAAGAGGGTTTTTCAATGTTTCAGGAACTGATGGATCGGATCAAGGAAGAAATTGTGGAAATTCTCTTCAAGATCCAGATTTCTGCATCTGCTCCCATCGAAGAGCTGCCGAAAAAAAATCAGACGCCGATGACATTTTCCCATTCAGACGGCTCGACCATGAAACAACCGGTGAAACGCTCTGCCCGGAAAGTTCAGCGCAACGACCCCTGTCCGTGCGGCAGTGGTAAAAAATACAAAAAATGCTGTATGGATTAGGAGGGAACTGTTGTATGAGCTCTGCTGATCCAAGAATCAAAGAAAAGATCTCAACCCGATCAAAGAATGATGAACCGCCAATGTATAAAGTTCTTCTCCACAATGACGATTATACAACCATGGAATTTGTGGTGGAGGTTCTTATCACTGTGTTTGGAAAATCACTTGAAAAAGCAACACAAATCATGCTTAATATACATAATAAGGGACAAGGGATGTGCGGCATCTACCCCAGGCAGATTGCAGAAACAAAGGTTGAAACCGTTCACAGCCTGGCCAGAAGCAAAGGGTTTCCTTTAAAAAGCACATTGGAAAAGGAGTAGGTATGATCAGCAAAGAACTAAGTACAGCGCTCGGTTTTGCCGTTCGTGAAGCCAAAAAGAGAAGGCATGAGTATGTATGTGTTGAGCACGTTCTTTATGCAATCCTTAACCACGAAGCAGGGGCCCAGACCATTGAAAAATGTGGTGGCAATCCTGACCAGATAAAAGAAGAACTTGAAAAATTCTTTGATGAAAAACTGACCCGGATCGATACAAAAGATGAATATGTTCTGCAGCAGACGATCGGATTTCAGCGCATGATTCAGCGGGCAATCAACCACGCCCGTTCTGCGGAAAAAAACGAGGTAAACCTGGGGGACATTCTTGCGTCCATTTTTCAGGAAAAAGATTCCCATGCCGCGTTTTACCTTGAATCTGAAGGGATTACCCGGCTGGATGTCTTAAAATATATTTCCCATCATGCTGAATTTGAAAAAAAGACACCGCCAGCAACAGACCCTGCTGAACGACTGTTGAAACATCCGGATTTTCAGACCAGACGGAAAAAGAAAAAAGACCCCCTGGACATGTTCACAACAAACCTGCTGGAAAAAGCCATGGATAACCGGATCGATCCGCTCATCGGCAGACAGACCGAGATGGACCGTCTGATGCAGGTCCTGTGCCGCAGACGGAAAAACAATCCCATTCTGGTGGGCGATCCAGGCGTGGGAAAAACTGCCATTGCAGAAGGCCTTGCCCTGAGAATCAAAAACCAGGAGGTACCGGATCTACTGGAAAACTGTGAACTGTTTTCACTGGATATGGGGACGTTGCTTGCCGGAACCAAGTATCGCGGAGACTTTGAAAAACGCCTCAAAGATGTGATTGAAGCACTGGAATCCAAAGAAAACGCCCTTCTGGTGATTGATGAAATCCATACTGTTGTGGGAGCAGGTGCCACCACCAGCGGATCCATGGATGCATCCAATATTTTAAAACCCGCCCTTTCATCAGGGGATATCAAATGCATTGGAACCACCACCTACGAAGAATATAAAAATCATTTTGAAAAAGACCGGGCATTTTCACGCCGCTTTGAAAAAATAGAAGTGTCTGAACCCAGTCTTGAGGAAGCCACCCAGATTCTTGATGGGCTCAAATCCTATTATGAAAAACACCACGGGCTTTCATATCCGGCTGAAACCATTGAGGCTGCTGCCTATCTGTCGGATAAATATATCAATGACCGATACCTGCCGGACAAAGCCATCGATGTCATTGATGAAACCGGGGCATATCTTCGTCTCAAAGGCAATGGAAAGGTGAAAAATGTCCGTGTAAAAGACATTGAAGAGATTGTCGCAAAGATTGCCAAAGTCCCGGTCACCAGTGTCACTTCAACAGACAAATCCAATCTTGAATCTCTTCCCAGGCGGCTGCAGAAAGTCATTTTCGGGCAGGATGAAGCGCTGAAAACCCTCACTACATCCATCAAGCGCTCCCGAGCCGGCCTTGCAGCACCTGATCGACCCATTGGGTCGTTTTTGTTCACCGGTCCCACCGGTGTCGGTAAAACAGAGGTTGCCAAACAGATTGCTGAACACCTTGGAATCAAATTCCTTCGCTTTGACATGAGTGAATATATGGAAAAACACTCTGTTTCGCGGCTGATCGGTGCCCCGCCGGGATATGTTGGGTTTGATCAGGGCGGTATTCTGACAGACAACATCCGAAAACATCCCCACTGTGTGCTGTTGCTGGATGAAATTGAAAAAGCCCATATGGACCTGTACAACATTCTTCTTCAGGTCATGGATTATGCCACCTTGACCGACAACAACGGTAAAGTGGCAGATTTCAGAAACGTTATCATCGTCATGACATCCAATGCCGGAGCCAGGGAGATGAGCGCAAACAGCATTGGATTTGGTGCCCAGACTGCCAACACCGATGCCAAAGGACTCAAGGCTGTTGAGACCACTTTCAGCCCGGAATTTCGAAACCGTCTGGACAATATCGTCCAGTTCAATCATCTGTCCCACAAAACCATGGAAATGATCGTGGACAAGAACATGAAAGAGCTCAAAACCCTGTTGGAAGCAAAAAATGTTGTCCTGACCTATTCCGCCAAAGCCAGATCACATCTTGCAAAACAGGGGTATGATCCAAAATTCGGTGCCCGGCCGCTTTCACGGCTGATCCAGATCAGCATCAAAGACCGGCTCACAGATGAGATTCTGTTTGGAAAACTGGAAAAAGGAGGCAAGGTTTCCATTGGCTTGAGAAACAAAGCCCTGAGTTTCACCTTTACACGTTGAATGCCCCTTTTCAGATTATCAGACCAGTTGAATTTTCCGCCACCATGGCTGGCAAGATCTGACGGATTGCTGTGCATGGGCGGCGATCTTTCTCCAAAAAGATTGCTGCTGGCTTACCAGAACGGTATTTTCCCCTGGTACTCAAAAAATGAACCCATTCTGTGGTGGTCGCCAGACCCCAGGCTGGTTCTGTTTCCAGAACAGATCGCCATCTCCAGAAGTCTGAAAAAAATCATCAGAAAAAAGCACTTTGATATCCGAATGGATACTGCTTTTGAACAGACCATCCGGGCCTGTTCAAAGCCCAGAAAAAATAAAACCATTGATACCTGGCTGGTGGATGAAATGATCGAGGCATATACCCGGCTGCATACTATGGGAAAAGCCCATTCAGTTGAAGCCTGGCAGGACGGCAGGCTGGTGGGCGGCCTTTACGGTGTAAGCCTTGGACGTATTTTTTTTGGCGAATCCATGTTTGCGCATCAATCCAATGCCTCGAAAGTCGCACTGGTCACCCTGGCAGAACATCTGAAAAAACACCATTTTGACCTGATCGACTGTCAGGTGACCACAGAGCATCTCTTGCGCATGGGTGCCAGAGAGATTGATCGATCCACATTTCTTAAAATCATCACCCGATCCGTTCAACACCAACAGGGAGATACTGCCTGGCACCATCCTGCCGGTTTGAGTATATAAATCCCACCACCTGTCTGCGATTTGATTTCACCCGTTTTCCATAGGCTTGACAAAACCGGTATCGGTGGTCATCATTATACCGTCAACACTCTTAACGATAAGGACGTAAAATGCTGTTTAAACTTTTCATATGTTTTACACTGATCCCAGTGGTGGAATTGTATCTTTTAATCAAAACCGGAACAATCATCGGCAGCCTGAATACAGTTCTTCTGGTCATCTTTACCGGATTTGCAGGCGCCTGGCTTGCACACATGGAAGGTCTCAATACAATGGCAAAACTCAGGGCCAATCTCCAGCAGGGCCTGATGCCGGCAGAAGAGCTTCTGGATGCAGCGATCATTTTCGTTGCCGGTGCAGTATTGATCACTCCGGGACTGCTCACCGATTTTTTGGGTCTGATGCTGTTATGGCCGGTCACCCGGAACAAATTCAAGCAGATTTTAAGAAAAAAATTTGATGACATGCGCCTGAAGGGAGATATCAATATTACCCGATTTCATTAACAATCTCTCTGATTCAATGTCTGTCCTTGCAAAAGCATGGATACCTGTGCTAAAGAAGTTTTCTGAGTACCCGATAATAAAGCCAGTAGCAGCATTTACAGCCGAGACAGCCTGAAGATTAAAAAAAAGCGCTCCATACAGTTTCTTTTACTGCTTTTGCAAAGGGATAAATGGAAATAAAAGCTGAAATTTTAAAGATGATCCAGAAAAAGGAGAGCGATCTGCCGACGCTCCCGGTTGTGATCGACAGAATTATCAGCGTGGCTTCAGATGAAAAAACATCCACAGAAGAACTTGCCGAAGTGATTTCCTATGACCAGGGAATGACCAATAAACTGCTGAAACTGTCCAACTCGATCTACTATGCTCAGAAAACAAAAGTCGAGACCATCAAGCGTGCCATTACGGTGATCGGTTTTGATGAGATCATCGGTATTGCGCTTGGCATGAGTATTCTGTCGTCTTTTACTGACAAATCCGGTATGAGCCTTGATATGAAAGCATTGTGGATCCATGGAATCGGTGTTGCAACCGTTGCAAAGGATCTTGCCAAACGGACCAATCCTGCGATTGCCAATAAAATTTTTGTTCCCGGCCTTCTTCATGATATGGGAAAGGTCATTTTTGCGATCTATTTCAAGGATGAATATCGAAAAGTCCGCCAACTGGCCATGGAAAAAAAAAAGCCCCTTTATTTTTCCGAAAATGCCATTTTTAAACTGGATCATGCAATTTTGTCAGCCCTGCTGATGAAACGCTGGAATTTTCCCCAATCCATTATGCTGCCCTGCCGGTTTCATCACAATCCAGAAGCTGCCCCGATTAAATTCAGGTATCAGTCCTTGATTATCAACCTGGCAGATTACCTGACCCAGAAGGCTGGAATCGGTCACAGTGGAAATCCTGTGCCGGTAACAGTCAAAAACAGTCCGCAGAAAATCGGCATTAACCCGAATATCCTGAAACTCACCATTGATCAATTGAAACGCAAAGAAGACGAAATCAAGGACTTTTTCAATATTACCACAGAAAGTTAACCAAATTTCAGCGTTTCAAAAACCATTCTTTCAAGCGCCGAAGCCCCTCCTGAGTTGACACTGCCGGAAAATACCCCAGGTCCTGTTTGGCTCTGGAAATATCAAACCAATGGGATGTGGCAAGCTCTTTTGCCGCAAACCGGGTGATGGGCGGTTCTTTTTGAATGTTAAACAATTTGTATATCCCTTCAAAAACCGCTCCGGCAAGATATGCGGTTCGACCTGAAACATGGCCTTTAATCGGACCGTGTCCGGCTGCCTCCAGAAAGGCATTGGCCAGATCCCACTTGGATATGGGATCGTCCTGACTGATAAAATACACATTGCCGCTCAATTCCGGATTTTCCCTTAATTTCTCCGAAGCCAGAATGTGGGCATCAGCTGCATTGTCAACATAGATGGTGTCCACCAGATCGTCTTTTCTGCCCACCTGCCTGAGTCTGCCGGCCCGCTGAACAATGCCCGGAACAATGTGGTTGTCTTCTGGCCCCCAGATCAGATGCGGCCTGAGAATAATTGTTGGAAGTCCTTTTTCCGCCGCAGACCTCACCATTTTTTCAGCCATCGCCTTGGTTTCAGGATATGGGGCCAGATATTTTTCTGGATATGGCACATCTTCATTCACCCCTTCCATATCAAACTGATCAAACACAACGCTGGGAGAACTGGTATAAACCAGCTGTTTTACATCATTTTCATGACAGGCCTCAATCACATTCCGGGTTCCGGTCACATTGGTCTGGAAAAAC
>JAABSK010000481.1 GCA_011390435.1 Desulfobacteraceae bacterium
ATCCCTTGCAAAGTTCAGAGCAAAGATCATGCCGCTGTGGGATGAACTGGCCGGGAAAAGCGATATCAGCAAGCAGCTGGTTGACAACTTAAAAGCATATGTCGCAAGCAAGACACCTTAAACACATCATACCAATGCCCGGTCCTTTGGAGGAGGGTGCCACACTCCAGGGGCCGGGTCAACAGGAGATACAGCGTGAAACGCATTTGTGATTTCATTGATGGTCTGAGCACCTGGGTCGGAAAAATCGCCAGTTTTATCATCCTGATCCTCATGGCGATCGTCATGTACGAGGTGGTGAGCCGCTATCTGTTCAACGCACCCACCCAGTGGGTAAACGAACTGAGCCAGTACCTGCTGGCCGGAGTGGTGATGCTGGGCGGTGCCTATTGCCTTGCTGAATATGAACATGTCCGGGTGGACATCCTCCACCGCAATTTCGGCCCCCGGCTCCAGGCAGGCATTGAAATCCTGACCTGCCTGCTGGTTCTGAGTTTTGTCAGCGCCATTATCTGGAAAGGCGGTGAGGCCAGTTTTGATGCACTGGTGCATGACCGGCGGTCCATGACCCTCCTGGAGATGCCCCTTTTCCCGTCCATGGTCCTGGTTCCCATTGGAGCTGCACTTCTTGGTCTTCAAAGCATTGCCGGAGCCCTGCGCGCCATTTTGAACCTGATCAGGCCACAACAGCCTGCCGGCAAAAAGGAGCATTAAACATATGGAAACCTGGTTACTGACCCTTATTGTTTTTTCATCCCTGATCATCCTTCTCAGCCTCGGGGTTCCCATTGCCTTCACCCTGTGCGGCCTGTCCACTGTCGGGATCATCTTTACCTGGGGACCCAAAGGCCTTTTGCTGCTGTTCAATTCAGCCTATGCAGAATCCACCAGTTTTCTGCTGCTGGCCATCCCCCTGTTTATTTTTATGGCCAACCTGCTCAAATTCAGCGGCATGGGCGATGACCTTTACGAAATGGTCTACCGCTGGATGGGACGGGTGCGTGGCGGACTGGCCATCGGAACCGTGGCCATCTGTGCTGTTTTTGCCGCCATGGCCGGCATCAGCTCGGTTGCCACCATCAGCATGGGACTGATTGCGCTGCCGTCCATGCTGTCCCGGGGGTATCACCAGAATCTTGCCATTGGCAGTATCGCTGCCGGCGGGGCTCTGGGCATCCTGATTCCGCCATCGATCATCATGATTCTTTACGGTGCCATGGCAGAAGTATCTGTGGGCAAAATGTTCATTGCCGGTATCATTCCCGGATTCCTCATGTGCCTGATTTTCATGGTGTACATTGCTGTCCGCGCATTTATCAACAAAGAGATTGCCCCGGCTGTGGATGAAACCTTCTCGTTCCGGGAAAAACTCATTGTATTAAAAGGGGTGATCCTGCCCATCGCACTGGTGATTCTCGTGCTCGGGGTAATTTACTTTGGTGTGTGCACCCCGACCGAAGCCTCTGCTGTCGGTGCGTTCGGGGCCATGGCATGCGCCCTGTTTTACCGCAAACTGACCTGGACGAACCTGACCTCTGCCCTGTGGGCCACCATCAAGGTCAATGCCATGGTGTTCTGGCTGATTATCGGTGCCCTGGCCTTTACCAACTTCATGGCCTATTCCGGAATTCAGGATCTGGTGAAAGACGGTATCCTGTCCCTGGAATATTCCCGATGGATCATTTTGATCGCCATGCAGATCATCTTTTTTGCCCTGGGCATGTTTCTGGATCCTGCCGGGATCATCATGCTTACCACGCCCATCTTTGTGCCCATTATCGTGGAACTGGGATTTGATCCCCTGTGGTTCGGCATTCTGTTTGTCATCAACATGGAGATGGCCTACATCACGCCCCCGTTTGGATTCAACCTGTTTATCATGAAAGGCATTGTCCCGCCCCAGATCAATATGGCGCACATTTACAGGGCCATCATCCCCTTTGTGTTTCTCCAGGCCCTGTGCCTGATCCTGGTGATGGCATTTCCCGGCCTTGCCACCTGGCTGCCGGAAATGATGATCGCCAAGTAACCCTGCTGCAACCTTATGTTTCGATTTTTGAAACATAAGGTTGCAAATGATTCATTTGACGCAATAGAAAATATGGTCCATTCATACAGGTGTTTAACAGACACGTTATCACCAAGACAAACAAGGAGAAGATCATGGGCCAGAATTATTTCAACACACTGCCGCTGCGGCGCCAACTGGAAGAGCTTTCCCAGTGCCGTTTCATGGATCCGTCTGAATTCAACGGCGTGGACGCACTCAAAGGCAAAAAAATCGTCATCGTCGGCTGCGGGGCACAGGGCCTTCACCAGGGCCTGAACCTCAGAGACAGCGGCCTGGATGTATCTTATACGCTCCGGGATGCTGCCATCGCTGAAAAGCGCCAGTCCTGGAAAAATGCCACAGAAAACGGATTTGCCGTGGGCACCTACAGTGAGCTCATCCCCCAGGCAGACCTTCTGATCAACCTCACCCCGGACAAACAGCACACCAATGTCATTGAAACCGTGATGCCGCTGATGAAAAAAGATGCCTGCCTGTCCTATTCCCACGGGTTCAATATTGTGGAAGAA
>JAABSK010000482.1 GCA_011390435.1 Desulfobacteraceae bacterium
AGGGCCAGGGGGCCTATTGGGTGGTTGGCTCCCAGCATCATTGATTTGTCAATGTCTTTGGCCGAGGCAACGCCTTCGGCCAGTACAAAGACGGCTTCGTTGATCATGGGACACAGGATCCGGTTTACGGCAAATCCCGGAGCCTCTTTTACTTCAATAGGGGTTTTACCGATTTTTTCCACATATTCCCAGGCCATGTTCAGGGTGTTATCGGATGTGGTGAACCCCCGGATCAGTTCAACCAGTTTCATCACTGGCACCGGGTTGAAAAAATGCATGCCGACGACCTTTTCAGGCCGCTGGGTCACGGATGCCATTTCAGTGATGGACAGACCGGAGGTGTTGGTGGCTATCAGGCTCTCTTTTTTACAAATATGGTCCAGGTCTTGGAACACCTGTTTTTTTATCTCCATTACCTCGATGATGGCTTCGATTACCAGATCTGCCTCACCTGCAGCCCGGTTCAGATCGGTAGTGCCGGTAATCCGGCCAAGAACGGCATCTGCTTCATTTTTGTCTAGTTTTCCTTTGGATACGGACCGTTCCAGATTGGCTTTGATGGTGGACAGGCCTTTTTCCACAAACCGGTCTTCCATGTCCCGGATAAAGACCTGAAAACCGGACTGGGCAGACACCTGGGCAATACCAGCACCCATGATGCCTGCTCCCAGAACGCAGATTGTTTTAATTTCCATTGCTATAATGATCCTCCTTATTTTAAGGGTTGTGGATATAAGACAGAATGAATAAACCGCTGATCAAGATAGAAAATCAATAAAAAAAAAGCAACAGGTAAATGCCATGATCCTCTGCTGTGAAAAACACACCTGCTCCTGTGCAGTTGAGAGAAAAAGAATTTATGCATTCCTTTTATCTGCTAAATCATATACAATCTTTCATAACATGATCCCAAAAACCGGAGGTGAACCATGAAATGCATCCAGGCGGATTATGATGACGCATCCCAAAAATATTCCATTGCCAAAAATGCCAAGACTGAAGACTGGTCTGCAGTATGCCGCAAATTTAATGATGATGTGGAGCGTATCGGCGACATTTCAGATCTGGACGACTATACAGGTGTCTATGTCTGTAATGACGATACCAACACAAAAGTATTTTACTTGGTCCGGGAAGATAAATCCCTGTTCCGCATGAAACGCCGACATTTTTTTGATAAAATTGGTCTGACCTGAACAGCTTAGGCGCACAATTTGAAAAATCTGATATTCCTTTAACCCGCGTTGCGGCATGTATTTTGGGAAATATCTGTTCCGATTTTTTGAAAACACGACATGGAACGTCCTATTGTATTGGGCTTGATAGGTTGGGCACGGCAGTGATGACAGCCCAGAGTCATTGAAACATCATTTTTCTTCTTTTGGTATGCTTTATGCGATAGAGAATTTTCAGGCATTATCCATATTGCAATGAGGTGAAAATGAACTGGAAATTCTGGAAAAAATCAGGTCCTGCAACTTTGTCCAAGCCCAAAGAACTGTCATCAGATCTGGGAAAATACCTGGTGGTGAACCTGGGATATGATCCGGATTGGGTCTGGCAGCTCAAAGTGGTAATGAATCTGCCAAAGGAAGGATCGTCTGATTTTCGTATTTTTGACCCTACCATGGCTGCCATGCAGGGGGTGACGGTAAAAGATTATACTTCCCTGGATGAACAGAAAAATCTTGTTTTGTTTGACGGCTGGTACCAGAAAGATTCCAGGGAATTGCAGGTCAATGACTACTATCAGGCAATGAAAACCGATCAGGCTGTATGACTCCCGTGTCAACCGGGAGCTGGACATGTCAGTATTAAATCATTGTCAGTAAGACCCAACCCCTGCATGGGGTGCGGGGCCTGCTGTGCTTTTTTTTCTGTTGCGGTGCAGCAGGCTGATCTGTGCCCTGGCCTGCCGCTGGCACTGACCTGTTTTGACAAAAAGCACCAGCGGCTCATGAAAGGAACCCAGACACCGCACCCAAGATGCGCTGCCCTGAAAGGATTGGTTGGCACCCGGGTTACATGTACGATATATGATGCCCGGCCGGCCATATGCCGGAATTTCAAGCGATCCTGGGAGAACGGCAGGGGCAACCCGCTGTGCGACCGGGCCAGAGGGATTTATGGGCTTCAGGCCTTTTCCCGGTATTAAAAACAAAATTTTTATTTCTGCTGTTTTGTCGAAATAATATCCGGAAATGTGATCTTTTATGTGGTGTTTATTCTGTTCTTCTGTCTTTTTAAAAAATCTTCTATTTTTTTATAACCCCTTAATTTTAAAGAGGGATATGGGGCATGCAAAGGTGCCTTTCTCCTGTGATCTGCCTGTGTAACTCCCTGAAAAACAAATAAATGATTGACATGGTCCGGGAATATCTTTAGATTAAAAACTTTGGAAATCGGTGTATCCCCTTTCTCCAAAATTCGCGGTTACATGATTGCATCCCATGGGTTGACCGCTGCAATATTTTTAGATGAAGGAGAATTTAGCATGTGTCGTTTGTTTGCACTTACCAGCCAGGATCCGGTATCTCCCATGCTGGCAATCAAGGCCCTGG
>JAABSK010000483.1 GCA_011390435.1 Desulfobacteraceae bacterium
TAATGGTCGAAATGTTTTCATGAATCATTACGGCCCAGCGGGTGTCGTTCATCATGAAATAGGATACATTCAGGCGGAACCAGCGCTGCCTGTCCGGTGCACGGCAGGGATATTCCGCTGAAAACGATTCAATCGCTCCTGATAAAAGGTTTGCAAGCTGTCCGGCAATTTCGCCGGCTTTTTCACTGTCAGCCCCGGTGGCTTTCTCGCACAGGTCAATATAGTTGTATCCCACGCCGTAGTTTTCCAGACCCAGGTCGTTCTGATCCGCAAATTTTTTCCATGCGCGGTTAACAAATACGATCCTGGATGTCTGGTCCATTACCGCAATGTGTTCATGCAGTGATTCGATGATCAGGTGGTGGATAGGTGAATCAATGGGTTGTACCATATCAGTTTCTTCCAGGGCTTATCGGGTTTTAAATTTCTGGGCCATGCTGCTGATCTGTTCGGCCAGACTTGACATTTCCCCGGCACTGGTATTGACCTGGCTGCTGGCGTCCACCATTTCTTTTGAAGACTGGCTGACATCAACGATATCTTTAGCAATTTCCTCTGACACCGCAGAACTCTGGGCAACATTTTCATTGACTTCCTGGATGCCTAAGGCGGCCTGGTTCACATTTTTGGTGATTTCCTGGGTGGCAATGGACTGTTCCTGGATGGCCGAGGCAATGGACGTGACAATAGCGTTCACATCATTGATGACCGCAGTGATTTTTTCGATTTCTTCCACCGTTCCCTGGGAGGTGTTCTGGATACCTTCAATACGGTCCCTGATTTCCTGGGTGGCGGTATCGGTCTGTTTGGCAAGATCCTTGATTTCAGCCGCTACAACCGCAAATCCTTTTCCGGCCTGGCCGGCGCGTGCCGCCTCAATGGTGGCATTCAATGCCAAAAGGTTGGTCTGGCTGGATATATCGGCGATGGTTTCGGTCACCTGTCCGATCTGCCGGGCCGCCTGTCCGAGTTCACTGACTTTTAAAGAGGCTTTTTCAGATATTTTTACCGCATCATTGGTTACGGACCGCCCTTTTTCAGCGCTCTGGGCAATTTCGTTAATGGTCGCACTCATCTCTTCTGCTGCCGTGGCCACCATGTGGATGTTTGTGGAGGCCTGTTCGGATGCGGCAGCCACGCTGACCATGCTGGTACTCATTTCTTCCGCTGCAGCAGCAACGGTGTTGGATTTTTCAGAAGTCTGTTCCGCACCGGCCTTCATCTGGCTGGATATAGCAGACAGTTCTGTTGAAGACGAAGACAGGACGGCAACGCCCTGGGACAGGTCCTTGAACATCTGGTTCAGGTTGGTACTCATCTGGTTCATGGCTTTGGCCAGGGTGCCGATTTCATCGGTCTGGTCAATATCAAGAACCTGGCTCAAATCTCCTTCGGCCATGGTTTTGGCAAACAAAACCCCTTTTCTCACCGGCCTGGTAATACTCCGTGTAAATGCCAGGGCCGCCAGGGTGATACAGACAATACCCGCCAGGCTGATCATCACGATCAGGAATTTAAGCTGTCTGATTGGTGCAAAGGCTTCGTGGGTATCAATTTCTGATATCATCGCCCAGGTCAGGTCCATGATATTTAAGGGTGCATATGCGGACAAAACTTCTTCGTTAATATAATTTATGGTGACTTTGTGTCCGGCTTGTCCGGCCAAAGCTTCCCGGACGGCCTCCGTATCTGCGCTGCCCGTTTTTGGGGCGGCAAAGCTGGCCACAACGCTGTGCGTTTTTGGTTCAAGAAAAGAATCTGATCTCATGAGTTTATCCGGACCCACAAGATAGCTTTCTCCAGTTTCACCCATTCCGGCACGGGAAGACAGGACTTCGTTGATTTGGGACAGTGGAATCTGGAAAGCAATCATACCGGCCAGTGAGTTGTCTTTATAAATAGGATAACCGGCAAAAAGAGCCGGTGCATTATTGGACGGGGCATAGGGCGCCATATCCACGACAGCGGGTTTTCCTGATGCTGCGATCTTGGCCCATAACTGAGCCAGATTCGTATCTTTATACCGGCCATGACCCAGATTTTCTCCTATGTCACTTTCCCTGGAGTTGGTATACATGACATGGCCATGGGCGGCACAGATCAAAAGGACATCATATATTCCGCTTTTTTTCTGGTAATCTCTCAGTTTGGTACCGTAAGCGTTCCAGATCTCCTTATATTCCGGGGTGGTCACATCATAGTTTCCGGTGGCAGTCACCCCGGTATCACGATGATACTCCACCAGTTTTTCATAAAACGAATAGACTTCTCCGGTCTGGGCGAAAATATCCATCTGCAGGAGCAGCCCTTTAAAATAGGAATCCATATGCTCTTTCCTGGCGGCCTGCAGGGAGTCAAGCTGATCATATGCCATATGATACAGTGCTTTGGAAGAATTGTTCATGGCCAGCAGTCCCATGATTAATAACGGCAGGATACCGACAATCAAAAAAGCGGTTACAAATTTGACACCCAGTTTTAAATTTTTTAATCTTTTCATTCGTTTCTCCTGAACAGATATTTGGTAAAAAGTTATACTTTAAATGAATGACAAAGGCAT
>JAABSK010000484.1 GCA_011390435.1 Desulfobacteraceae bacterium
TATCCTGGACCGTCTGGTGGATAACGGGTATGTCGATACATTCAGGTACCTTTATCCGGAGACGGTTCGGTATTCATGGTGGACATACAGGTTTAACGCACGGGCCAATAACGCAGGGTGGCGTATCGACTATTTTTTTGTGACCCGGGATATCATCGACAAGGGGTGGGTGAAAGAGGCTATGATCTACACAGATATTGAGGGCTCTGATCATTGCCCGGTGGGCCTTGTGCTTGAGATCTAAAGACAGGCACACCCAATGCAAAGCCCCCGGTCAATGCTCTAAATAACCGCATTGCGCTATCAGCATTTCTTCGTTTGGCCGGGCTTGTCGCCAGATCGTTTTATAAATGGTATTCTTTCCGATTTTGGTGACTTTTTCCAGGGTGGCGACAATGGCAGAAAATGCCTCTGTTTCCGGACTATTCTTGATCCAGAGCACTTTTTCGGGGTTCAGGTCGAAGTTTTCACTGATGCTGATGGCGAGGTTGTGAAATGTGTTTTTAACAGAATAGTCGCTTTCTGAGTCAGAGAAAATGCAGACATAGGGTTTCATATGGATTACCCCCGGGGCTTTAGATCGGACATCAACAATCTTTACCCGGTAGGAGCCCGGCCACCAGCTAACTGGTTTTTTGGCGTCGTTTTTTTTCCCGTCCCACGTATAATTACCATTAAAAATGATCATCATAAAGGTCCTCAATAATCTGCCGGATTTTCAGGCGGGGTGAGGGCCGCCATAGAAAACCGACAGATTATTATATCCTTAGGAAGGTTTTGGGTTATTCAAGACTTCGTCTTGTATTCATATCCGCCAGGACACGCTCTCTTGCCTTGTTGATGCCAAGCGCCTCCCGTTTTTTATCAATATGCGCAAGCATCATATGCGCCATTTCAATGGGGTCTGTACTATGCCCCCATTTCCCTAAACCTTGTTTTTCCAGGCCGTCAAAGAGCAGGTCGTGAAACCGGGTGTTTTTGATGGTCGGAAACGCAACACCGAATATCGTAAAGACACCTGAGGCCACAAAATACTGACCAATGGCGATGGCTTTTTCACTCATCCACTCTGGCGCAGCTCCAGCCACAGGCAGATCAGCGATGGACGTGCCCAGGCCACCGGTTTTTACCATTTCCGATGCAGCGGTCAGGATGCGTGTATTATCGACGCAGGATCCCAGCCCCAAAACCGGCGGCATACCGACTGCTTCACAGACTTCAGCAAGGCCATTGCCGGCATAGTGCGCGGCTTCAGGTACCAGCAATCCCGCTTTGGCCAGGGATATCTGTGAACACCCTGTCTGGAGCACCAACACATCATTTTTGATCAGCTCTTTGACCAGCGCCAGATGCGCGCTGTCCTGTTTTACCCTGGGGTTAACGCAGCCAACAACGCCTGCAACGCCCCGGATTCGACCGTTGATGATGTTTTCGTTCAGCGGCGAATAACTGCCCCGAAAACTGCCGCCGAGCATATAGTTGATATACTCGTAGGAAAATCCATGCACCCCTGTTGAAACCTGTTTGGGAATTTCTACAGGCATGGTACGGGTGGCAAACCGGGCAATCGCTCTGGTTACGATTTCATCGGTACACTCAGATGGATGATGTTCCTCGAATTCCACATGGGTGGCCCCTTCGATTTTACACCTGGGGTTGGTGGTAATCAGTGGGGTATCATAGCATTGGGCAACGTTGGTCAGGCCCTGTTTAATACACTGGATATCCACTGCCATGGCATCCACAGCGCCGGTGACGAGAATTGCCTCTGTAGACCCGAAATTACCGGCATGGGGGATGCCGTGGCGGGACATCATTTCAGCACCGGAACAACACATGCCGACAAGGTTGATGCCTTTGGCCCCTTTTTCCTTTGCTGTGTTGACAAAAAACGCATCATTTACAGATACCAGCATTGATTCAAAAAGGTTGGGCTCATGACCGTGGACAATAATGTTGACGTGGTCTTCTTTCAGAACCCCCATGTTGACATCCGCATGAATCGGGGTCGGGGTGCCGAACATAATATCCGAGAGCTCAGTGGCAATCATCGACCCTCCCCATCCATCAGCGAGCGCGGTTCTGCTGCTTTGCTTTGTAATATTTTCGTAATGCTGATCAGACCCGATATGGGTTCGACTCATTATTTCCATCACTTCTTTCATTGCGCCCCTGGGCATAATCCCCAGTTTCCGCCAGAGTGCAGCGGTGTTTTCAGGCACGTATTTGGCAAAAGGCAGTTCTCCCTCCATCTGGGTGTAAGTTTTGATCAGTTCATCGTAAACAGCTTCACAAATCATGCGGGTATCTTTGCCTTGTGTATCAATTTCAAGGGCACGGGCGACATGATCGAGTTTGTTGGTGTCTTTGATGGTATAATCAGAGATAACGCCTTTGGCGACATCTTTAAATAATTCCAGAATGCACAGGCCGTGATCGCAATGGGCTGCTGTGCCGGCTGCAACCATGCGGGCAAAATTTCGGGCCATAATGGTATCTATGGTAGCGCCGCATACACCGACCTTTGCGTACGGCATTTTCGGATTCAACCTGCAGG
>JAABSK010000485.1 GCA_011390435.1 Desulfobacteraceae bacterium
AGCAAAATCAGTTGGCTCTCCTGAACTTCGGAACATGGGGACCATGGGAGGCAATTTATGCCAGGATACGCGGTGCTGGTATTACCGGTATCCGGATAAAATGGGGGGTCGGATACCCTGCTATCGCAAGGGAAAGGGGCCATGTCATGCCATTAAGGGAGAAAACCGGTATCACGCCATTCTGGGCGGTAAAAAATGCTATGCTGTCTGCCCTTCTGACCTGGCCATTGCACTTGGGGCGCTTGATGCCAGGGTAATGGCTGTTCGACCCGGGGAAGAACGCCTGATTTCCGTATTGGACTTTTTCAACTCACGGGGTACGGTGCTGAAATCCGATGAAATGCTCACAGAAGTCCGGATCCCGATACCGGGTAAGGATGCGGTTCAGGTGTTTTACAAGAACAGGCTTCGGGAAGCCGTTGACTTTGCAGTGGTAAGCGTTGCCGTCATGCTTGACCGGACAGACGGGGTCTGTCATGATGCACGAATTATTTTAGGTGCTGTCGCGCCGACACCTTTTCGGGCACTTGCGGCAGAAGCAGCCATTGAGGGTAAACCGCTGGATGAAACCCATGCGGCCAAAGCTGCGGAATCGGCATTGGAAGGCGCCAAACCCTTACGTCAAAATGCTTATAAAATTGAAATTGCAAAAACACTGGTTAAACGGGCTTTGCTGCATTGTGACAGCTTGTAATCATTGAATGACAGGGAATCATCCATGATGTCAGATTTTCTTAAAGGATTTACGCCGTATCATCCCGATGACGCTGAGCGATACAACCGCCTGCGGTATTGGCCCGGCCTGACCTTCGGAGATGTCCTGGACCGGGCGGCGGATATGTTTCCGGACAAAACCGCCTTTGTGGACCAACGATCCCGTCTGACCTATTCCCAGGTCAGGCGCAAAGCCGATACATTGGCCCTGGGCCTGATGAACATGGGCATTGAGTCCACGGACCGGGTACTGGTACAGCTTCCCAACTGGAATGAATTTGCAGTGGTGTTTTTTGCACTGCAAAAGATCGGGGCCATTGATACCCTGCTCATCGATCGGTACCGGCCTCATGAAATAAAGCATCTGACTGCTCTCAGCGGGGCTACGGCCTGGATTCTGCCGGAAAGATACAAAAAAATCGATTATCTGCCCATGATCCATGAGGTGTTTGAAAGCTGCAGCCATTTGAAAAGCATTATCCTGGTCAGGAGTACCGGGCAAGGCAAGTATACACGCCTGGAAAAAATTTTAACTGCCAACAAACCATTGTCCGATGATGTAAAAAAGCTTGCCGCCAGGCGTCCCGATCCCATGCAGGTGTGTCACATGGGGCCCACCGGGGGCACCACCGGGTTGCCGAAACTGGTTCCCCGGACCCATAATGATTTAATCTGTGCGTCAACATTCTGTGCCAGGGCCTGGGAAATGGACATCCATGATAAGACCCTTCTGGTGGGACCCATCGGTCATGACCTGACGTTCACAAAAGGGTTTCTCGGGAGTGTATTGACCTTGGGGTGCGCTGTTTTCCTGGATACCACCGATGTCCATGAGATCTGCCGCACCATAGAAAAAGAAAAAATCACCACCATTGTGTGGGTGCCGACACTGGCCAAACGCCTTGCAGATTATGATCAGCTGCACAAATATGATTTGTCTTCCCTGAAAAAAATGCACTGCGGCGGAGGAGCCAGCCTGGCCGGCCTTATTCAGGAAGTTCAAGACAAGCTTGGCTGCCGTTTTTTCAACGGGTATGGGGCCACTGAAGGACAGACGGCCATATCCCGTTCCAGCGATTCTGTGGATATCGTCAAAACCACGGTGGGCAAACCCACCTGTCCCTATGATATCTACAAGGTGGTTGACAGTATCGGACGCAGTTTGCCGGCAGATACCCCCGGAGAACTGTTGATCAAGGGACCCGGTGTTTTTACAGGGTATTATAAAAATCCGGAAGAGAACAAGAAAGCCTTTTCCATGGACGGTTTTTTCAGAACCGGGGATGTGGCCAGGATTGATAAACAAGGCCGGATCATACTCTGCGGCCGGATCAAGGAGATGATTAACCGGGGCGGGGAAAGCATCAGCGCAACCGAGATCGAAAAACTGATCAGCAAGCACCCGGATGTCGATGTGGTAGCCGTGGTTGCAATGCCGGACCCACAATTGGGTGAAAAGGCCTGTGCCTATGTCCAGGCCAGACCCTCAGCAGACCTTGATTTTGAAAAGATAATCTTTTTTTTAAAAAACAGGGGGGCCTCGGTGCTCCTTCTTCCGGAAAGAATCGAATTTATTGATGAAATGCCGCTGACCAAAACCGGGAAAATCAACAAGCAGAAGCTTGTGGATGATATCCAGCAGAAAATGGATGATACAAAACAAAGATGAAGACATCCTGGCAGAAGGAACTCATAGGCCGGGGAAAACAATTTTTAATGCCGTATCTTAACGCCTGGATGACATTCGGGCAATGGTGTCCATCATTGTCCGGATGCCATATTTATCTGCCAGGGATGCCAATCCGGTTTCGATTTCCCCTTGTCTTAATTCTTCTTCATTT
>JAABSK010000486.1 GCA_011390435.1 Desulfobacteraceae bacterium
ATGCGTTTGGAATCGAATATTTTAAACAGATCATGGAAAAATTCAATAAACCCTATTTAGTTCTTGAGCTGGACGAACACGACTCCAGCGTTGGGTATGAAACCCGGATTGAAGCGGCTGTCCGGGCATTTGAAAACCATCGCAATGCAGAAAAAAACAAAGCAAACAAAACACCGGACATTTCCAGCCTTTCTCCTCGCTTTTTAAGCACTGCAGAAAACAAAACCATTATTTTCCCTAACTGGGATGCATACACAGGAAGCCTTCTGGTTGCCATCCTTAAAAGCGAAGGGTATCAAGCGTTTCTCATGGAGGAAACCGCCCAGACCCTGAAAAAAAGTATTCTGACCAACACCGGACAGTGTATCCCGCTCAATGCGGTTGCTGCCGGGTTTATCAACACGGTTAAAAATCATGGCCTCAACCCGGCGGATTGTGCCCTGTGGCTCAACCCTTCTGAAATCGCATGCAATATTAAAATGTATCCGTACCATATCCAGAAAATCCTGGAAAAAAACGGGAACGGTTTTGAAAAGACGCATATCTATAAAGGGGAACTGTCCTTGTTTGATATCTCATTCAAGGCATCAACCAATGCGTATTTTGCATACATGTTCGGTGGGCTTCTCCGCAGCGTCGGATGCCGGATACGGCCCTATGAGCTTGACCCTGGTGCCACTGACCAGGCACTGAAAATGGCGCTTGATATATTGCGTGATACCTTTGAATCCGGGAGTTCAAAGGAAACCGCGCTTCAGAAGGCCATGCAGCTGTTTTCAGATATTGCCATTGAAAAAACCTGTCGCCCCAAGGTGGGAATTTTTGGGGATCTGTATGCCCGTGATAACGATATCATGAATCAGGACCTGATTCATTTTATCGAAAACCATGGCGGAGAAGTGATTACCACGCCCTACTATAAATATGTAAAAATTATTGCCAGCTCATACTTTAAAAAGTGGTTTAAAGAGGGGAAATACGTCAGCCTGATTTCAAATTCTGCCCTTTTATTTGCCATGCAGGCCATGGAAAAAAAATATTATCGCTATTTTGAACCCATTCTGGACCGATCTGAATTCACCGTAAAACAGCCGGATGAAAATATTCTGTCAGAATATGGGATTCTTCAGGAACACACTGGAGAATCCATGGACAATATTTTAAAAATTCATCATATCATAAATGAACATCCTGATTTAAAACTCCTGGTGCAGACCAATCCGGCGTTCTGCTGTCCCGGTCTGATCACGGAATCCATGACCCAGAAGATCGAATCCCGGATCAAAGTGCCGATTGTCAGCATTACCTATGATGTTTCCGGCGGGAATAAAAATGCAGTTATCATACCGTTTTTAAAAGATACAAAGGAATCACCCTATTCCCATAACCGGAAAGTATCTGTCTGACGTTCTCCAGGAAGGTAGGGCCGAATATCTGGATACTGTTCCAAAAAGGCATTCTGAAATTCGATACGCCTGACATTGAACCGGTTGTGAGCGTCCACAGCACGTCGATAGCGTATATAATATTCATCGTAATTTCGAATGTGTTCAGGGCTTTCCAGGTCTGTGATTTTATAAAAATTCACATAGGTGTATCTCAGCAGGTCTTCAAAATTCTGCAGATATGTTTGAAGGCTGCTATAGTGCTGAACCACAATTCGATTGTTATAAAATCGCTGGACATTAAACACCCAGCCAAGATCTTTGCGTTGAAAATACTGTTGATAATCCGTGGTATACTTTACCAGCCGTTCAATGGCGTTCTGGTTTTCAGCCATCAGATGCCGGATCTGCCCGATAAATTCAATGGTGGTTTTAATCTCCTTGATCCGGGATTCCACTTTGCTCAGATTCTCAAGCTTTACCAAAGCAGCATCCAGTTCTGTCGTACTGGCCTTCAACTCTTCGCTGAGGCGGATCATCTGGCGGGTCACCGGCGGCAGATGCGCATACCGGTTTTCCTGGACATACCGGAAATAGATAAATGATTCTGCCGCCACCACTGCACTGAAAGTAGTTAAAAAAACCATAAACAAAATCATGCCGGATTCCTTCCGAGATTTAAAAATAAAATACGGCGTGATAACCGGTGCGAAAAATACTGCAGGAATCCACCATCTGGGCTTTGAATATGTATAGCATTCGTACGACATCAGTCCGGCAAGAATCATGATATATGAAAAATACAGAAAGTACACAGTTATCCATCCCTTATGGTTTCAATGGTATACCCTCGGCCATTACTGGAAATGACAACTGCACCGTCCCGGTCTGTCCTGAAAATCCGCATGCCGTTATCGTGATAGCGCTGGAGTATGGTTCTGTGGGGAAAACCGTAGCGGTTGTTCCACCCACAGGATATTACTACACTTTCAGGGCTTGTTTGATCAAGAAAAACTTTTGTGCTGGACGTGCGGCTTCCGTGATGAGGCGCCACAAGAATATCTGAATCCAGATCAATCCGGTCAGAACCGGACAGCCTGGCTTCACGGGTATTGAGAATATCCCCGGCAAACAGCATGGCAACTGCTTTGTGACGCAATT
>JAABSK010000487.1 GCA_011390435.1 Desulfobacteraceae bacterium
TCATGCAGCCGGTACTTGATACAAGAGCATCGAGGCCTCTGTCTGCAATCTCATTTTCGATATACGGCAAAAAGCTGCCACTTCCTTTTTTATGGCAGATCCCTTTTGCGTCCCCGTCAACTCTAAAACTTGCACATACTAAAATGTGATATTCCGGTTTATCCATGTGTGTTTTCCTTTTTTTTCAAAGATTATGTTAATGTTAGTCCATACCTTTTATGGCATGCATCTTATGTGGGCGATTACAGGCCTATCCGCACCCTGCGCCTGTGCCGGAGCAGGCTTGTCCACAGGCGGTTTGAGTGCGTTTCATCATATATTTTAAATCATCGCCTTTAAAAAAACCTGAAACTGCATCATCGATCATGCCTTCGAGTTCAATGACGTCTATGCCCCGGTTTTTCAGCAATGTTTGCGGTTTCCCCCCAACGCCGCTGACCAGAATGGCACTGCAATCGTGAAGGGTGTCAGCCAAAGATTCCCAGCGTTGATCGCCAAGCCCTTTTGGGGGCGTTCTTCGGCCTTCCACTAAGATTGTTTCACCGTTTTTATGTTCAAAGATCAGTATCTGGTCTGCTTCTCCCAAATGCTGATTGACCAGGAGACCTTCCATACTGGCCACCGCAACCCGCGGTTTTTGTCCGCGTTCGGGTTTAACGCGCTGGCCCGGAGCCAGTTGTTCACACGATTTGAGGGCACCGGCCAGAACGTCGCACATGGATTCACCTAAAAGCCCCACTGCATCAGCACGGCACCGTTTACAGTGTCGCATCTGCTTGACGTGAACCGATGCTTTTTTTCGAATGGCTTCAACAGATTTTGGATCAGGTTCTGCCATGGCTTCAAAAGCACTGCCGCTACAGGGGTAGTAAGGGACGCAATTGAGAATATCCACATCCATTTCTCCCATTTTGGCTGCCACCTGTTCAATATGCTGATCATTAACGCCGGGAATAATAATGGCGTTGATTTTTACCATAATCCCTTTTTCTTTTAGTGCGGCAATGGCTGCCAACTGGTGCTCCAGGAGAATTTTTGCCCCCTCATCAGCCCGCAGGACCCGTTTGTTGTAACGAATCCAGGAATATATTTCTTTGCCCACAGCCGGGTCAATGGCATTGACAGTTACGGTCACATGGGTCACCTTCAACGCAGCAAGCTCGTCAATATAGGGCAACAGGTTCAGTCCGTTGGTGGCAACACACAACAGGACTTCAGGATATGTTTCCCGGACGCGTCGCAGGGTTTCCATGGTTTCTTTTGGATTGGCAAAAGGGTCTCCGGGACCTGCAATGCCCACAACGGAAATCTTTTTTTTCATTTTAAAAACTTCTTCCAGATACGCCATGGCCTGTTCCGGTGAAAGCACACTGCTGGTCACGCCCGGACGGGTTTCGTTCACACAGTCAAATTTTCGGTTACAAAATTTACACTGAATATTACACCGGGGAGCTACCGGCAGATGAACACGGCCATAAGATTGATGCGCGCCCACATTAAAGCATGGATGAGTGTCTAAATTCATAGGGTTACCTCTTGTCTCTTATTATTTGTCCGGCCACAAAAAACAGTGGCTTTTAGTGCCGGTTGGTGTTTACATATACGTATAGCCCACGGAAGACGATGCCTGTTTTTTTTCGATCAGGGTATTGGCCAGGTCGTCAAACAGACTCTGGGCGCCCCGGTAGCCGTAGTGAAGCCGCCTTGCGCCGCCGACTCTGTCATGGATCGGAAACCCGATCCTGAGCAGCGGGATATCAAGCTTTCGTGAAACAGCGTATCCTTTACTGTTGCCGATAATGATATCCGGCGATATTTCCCGGATGGCTGCTTCAATGTCCACAAAATCTGCATTTTCCATGATCATGGGTTTGGGGCCGTTTGCACTGGCCAGGACCTTGTCCAGTTCTTCAGCCAGATACCCGCTATCATCGCCGGATGCACACAATACAGGGGTGACACCGATTTCACTTAAAAAGGAGGCCATCGCGATCACCAGATCCTCCTCACCATAGAGTACTGCTTTCACAGACATGACATGCTTGTGGCCATCTGCGTAACTGTCGATGAGCCGTCCGCGTTCTGCCAGGTATTTTTCAGGGATCGGACGACCGCTGATGGCCTTCAGGGCCTGAAACAGGCGGTCTGTCTGATGAATCCCAATGGGAAGCGCGCACGGGTGGCAGGGGACATTGTTGGTCTGCTCAAGCCACACACCGGCGCTGTTACCGGCTCTGGCCAAAGCGCTGCCCAGTTCGATACTGGCTTGCGCATGCTGTGCCATCCGGATCGTTTCAACCGGGGTGCCGCCGGGCGGGATTCGCTGATACGCTGTCCACAACTCCCCATCGAGTGTTTGTGAATAGTCCGGGAGCATCATAAACGCCAATCCGAAATCCGTCAGAATTTCTTTCAAATACCGCAGATCTGCCGGTGATCCCATGCCGGGAAAGATGTTCACCATCGGCCGGGTGTCATCGTTGGTTGGCGATCGTGTTTGTGTAGCCGCATTTAATGCAATCACTGTGGCTTTGACAGCC
>JAABSK010000488.1 GCA_011390435.1 Desulfobacteraceae bacterium
CAATGAAAATATCCAGCCATGAAATTGAGAAGATCGCCCATCTGGCCCGTCTGGACATTGATGAGCACCAGACAGAAAAAATGGCCGAACAGCTGAGTCATATTCTTCAATATGTGGATACGCTGAAACATGTGGATGTCACCGGTGTCAAACCGTTTTCCGGTGCGGCATTCATGACCAATGTGCTGCGGGAGGACCAGATCCTGGACGCGCCAGGCCCGGCAGTGACCCTTGCCAATGCCCCGGAGCGGGATGATGACTTTTATACCGTGCCCAGGGTGGTCAAATTATAAGGAGCCGTGCAGATATGCAATACCATACGCTTACGATTTCCCGGGCAAAAGAGCTTCTGGCGGCAGGCAACATATCGTCAGCCGAGCTGACCTGCGCCTTTCTGGACCGGATTGATGCCTGGGATGATACCATCAATGCATTTGTCACTGTGGACAGGGACGCTGCCATGGCCCAGGCCGGACAGGCGGATCAGGCCATCGCCAGGAAGCAGGCAGGCCCGCTGACCGGTGTGCCCATTGCCCTGAAAGATATTTTATGCACAAAAGGGATGAGAACCACCTGCGGTTCAAAGATTCTGGACAATTTCATTCCTGAATACGATGCCACTGTCGTGTCAAAATTGAAGGCTGCCGGCGCCGTGATGATCGGAAAGACCAATCTGGATGAATTTGCCATGGGATCATCCACGGAAAATTCAGCCATCAAAACAACTGCCAATCCCTGGAACACCGATTATGTGCCAGGCGGGTCCAGCGGCGGGTCTGCTGCGGCAGTTGCCGCCCAGTTCTGCTGCGGGTCTCTGGGGACGGACACGGGCGGGTCCATCCGCCAGCCTGCTTCCCATTGCGGTGTTGTGGGACTCAAGCCCACCTATGGAAGGGTGTCGCGTTTCGGGCTGATATCCTATGCCTCCTCTCTGGATCAGATCGGGCCGATCACTCGGAATGTTGAAGATGCCGCCCTGATGATGAATGTGATCTGCGGAAATGATCCCAGAGATTCCACCAGCGCACAGGTGGATGTGCCGGATTTTACTGCCGCACTGACACAGTTCCGGCAGAACTCCCTCAAGGGAATGGTTGTGGGGATTCCGGAAGAATACCTGTCGGTGGCAGGGATCGATCCGGATGTTGAACAGACCTTTCATGCCGCTGTAAACGTGTTCAAGGATCTCGGGGCCACGGTCCGGCAGGTTTCCCTGCCCCACACAAAATATGTGGTGGCAGCCTATTATATTATTGCTCCGTGTGAAGCCAGCTCCAACCTGGCCCGGTTTGACGGGGTAAAATACGGGTTTCGTAAAAAAGGGTGCGACGATCTGATCGATATGTACAAACAGACCCGGTCAGGCGGATTTGGCCCGGAAGTGCAGCGCAGGATACTGATCGGCACCTATTCCCTTTCAGCCGGGTATTATGATGCCTACTACGGGAAAGCATCCCAGGTGCGTACCCTGATCATGGATGATTTTGCCAGGGCCTTTGACCAGTGCGATATCATGCTTTCCCCGGTGGCACCGGCACCGGCGTTTAAAATCGGAGAGAAGATTGATGATCCATTGACCATGTACCTGACCGATATTTTTACCCTGTCCGCCAACATGGCGGCCATTCCCGGAATCTCGGTGCCGGCAGGATACAGCGCCACAGGACTTCCCATCGGTGTTCAGATCATGGGCAGGCGATTTGATGAACTTTCCCTGCTCCGGGCAGGGTACGGGTTTGAAACCGCCCGGCAACTGGAAAAACCATTTCCTGAACAGTAACTTTTATGGAGAAGATGCCATGTCCACGATCCAGCCGAAAAGCGAGCAATTGAAAAAAGCCATTGAATGGATATCGGAAAAACGCCGCATGAATCCACAGATTCAACCGGCCCTTCTGGCAGACGAGGCAGGGTTCCGGTTTGATTTAAGCCCCAGAGATTCTGAGTTTTTGCTGCGGTTTGTGAAAAATGACGACCATCAGAATCCTGCCTGAGCTTCTTTCCAACCAGATCGCTGCAGGAGAGGTGGTGCAGCGGCCGGTGAATGCGGTAAAAGAGCTGGTGGAGAATGCCATTGACGCCGGTGCCACCAGTATCACCATTGAAGTTGAAAGCGGGGGGAAATCCCTGATCCGGGTGTCAGATAACGGCATTGGCCTGTCCCGGGATGATGCGCTTCTGGCCATTGAACGGTACGCCACCAGCAAGATTTACCAGCCGGAAGATCTGTTTTCCATTTCCACCATGGGATTCCGGGGAGAAGCCCTGCCATCCATTGCCTCGGTATCAAAATTCACCCTGGTCACCCGTACGGCAGATACTTCGGTCGGAACCTGCATCAAGATGGCCGGCGGCAGGATTCAGGATGTCTCCGATGTCGGGGCACCGGAAGGAACCCTGGTCGAGGTGCGTCACCTGTTCTACAATGTGCCTGCACGTAAAAAATTTTTAAAGGCCGAGCAGACAGAAAACGGGCATATTGCGGACGCGGTGTGGGGAATCGCCCTGGGGCACCCACACGTCCAGTTCAGGTTTTT
>JAABSK010000489.1 GCA_011390435.1 Desulfobacteraceae bacterium
TGAAAGACAATCCTGTGTTAATTGTTTTTTATTCCCTTGGATATGCCACTGGAAATGTCGTGGGGATTCTAATGGAACGAAAGCTGGCATTCGGCATCATTATTCTGAAAATACTGACCAGTAACGGCGGACAGGATATGGCTGATTTTTTGCGTCGAATGGGTCAGCCGGTCACCCTTTTTGAAGGGCAGGGCATGAAAGGTCCGGTCAGTGAACTGTATATCGCCTGTCGGCGCCGGGATTTGAAATGGATTCTGCCGGCAGTGCAGGAGCGGGATCAGCATATTTTTTATATTATTGAACATGCCAGTGATATCAGTCACATCCTTCGTCCGATCTATACACCCCGAAGCGGGTGGAGAAGCCGGTTTCAACGTAAATGACTTTTCCACCCACTGGTTTGTTATTGATTCCTGGGTGTGAGCTGAGCCTGCTTTCTCAAACGAGTGACACTGTTGCCTCCGATCCCCCAGTTGTCTGTTGAGACTTCATCAATGACCACAACGGTTGTGGCTGGATTTTTGTCCAGCACATCCACCAGCAGCTGGGTGACCCCCTGGATCAGTTTGAGCTTCTGCTCTGCCGTAACCTGCTCATCTGTAATTTTAATGTTTACGTAGGGCATCAGTTTATGCCCTCAGGCGGTTCCATTTCCAGTGCCGCATCTTTGATGTTCTGCTTGTCTCCTGCCAGGTGTCTTCGCTGCTTGTCCTTATTTTTTCTGATCTGGGCTTTGACATTATCAGACAAAGCATCAATTGCCGCATACATATTGTTTTCCGATTCTTCTTTTGCAAAAATTTTTAATTTGTCACAGTTCAGGTTGATATCTGCAATATTTCTTAATTTTTCCACTGATAAAACCACGTGTGCGTCTGCAGGATAATCCAGCATCTTGTCCAGGCGGTCAAATTTTTCATGAATCCGGGATGTCAGAGCATCTGAGGAGTCGATATTTTTGAACGTAATGGTTATCTGCATAAATGGCCTCCGAGAATAAGGTGAACGGTTAATTTTAAAGTAACACATCCTTTTGGTCTTATCAATTATGTTATGGCAAAGTTTCAATTCCTGCTTGATATATTCTGTCATGCGTAATACGTTTTGTCTGGCAAAGATGGAAATATGCACCATGTTGAAATGATGGGACCATCTACAAAGTGCCGGTGAAAGAGCCGATGCGTTGACGCTGATATGAAATTTGAAAAAAGGAGATGTTGCCATGATGACCCCGGAAGCGATGAATAAAAAAGGTGCTGATACACTTCAGGGGTGGCTTGGCATCGTGATTACCCATATCAGTACAGATAAAATTATGGCAGAGCTTGCCTTGAAATCCTCACACATGGCACCCAATGGTTTTTTACACGCCGGCACAGTGGTGACTTTGGCAGATACCGCCTGTGGAAACGGGTGTATCATGCATTTGCCTGAAGGGGCAACCGGATTCACCACAGTTGAATTGAAATCCAATCACCTGGGAACCGCCAGGGAAGGGATCATTGAATGCATTGCACGGCCTGTGCACAAAGGCCGGACTACCCAGGTCTGGGATGCAATTGTCAGCGCCCGCGCATCAGGCAGAACCATTGCATTGTTCCGGTGCACTCAGATGATCCTGTATCCATAACTGAGTTTTGTGCATTTCTCCATAGGACCACCCCCCGCAGCTTATTCCTTAATCGAACCGTTATTCTTTTCTCATCATATCCTTATGCCCACGGCATAGATTCCCGTCATCAGTTTTAAATCAAGCAGCCAAACCAGCTTTGTTTTGAATTCTGACAATAAAAGGAAGAGCCCCGCAACCGACATCCATAACGGCACGGGCTCACGGTTTAAAAATTTACCCAAAAAAACAAGACCAGGAGAAAAAAATGAAAAAAACAGTTCAGGCAACCATTATCTGCTGCGCGCTGGCTTTCGGTGTTGCCGACTTTTCCGGTGCCGCTGAAGTCAAGTCCGGTAACAACAAAGCCAGTGTTTCTGTGTACGGCCAGGTGGATCGAGTGGTACTGCATGTTGACGACGGCCGCGATTCCGACACCTTCAGCGCGGACAATGACCACAGCTCCACCCGCATCGGCTTCAAGGCCAAAGCCAAAAAGAATGAACTGACCACAGGCGCTGTGGTCGAAGTGGAGATCGAGTCCGATTCCACCTCCAAGCTGGCTATGAACGGCGGTACTTCCCAGAGAAGCGGCGTTTCTTTTGCCGAGCGCCATTTGAATGTCTTTTTGGAGCATGCCAAGCTGGGAAAGCTCACCCTGGGCCAGGGCAGTACTGCATCCGACGGCACATCAGAAGTGGACCTGTCCGGCACGACGGTGGCTGGTAACTCTGACGTGGAGGTGATGGCCGGAAGTTTTCTTTTTTATGACAAGTCCGGCGCTGCCTATTCGAGCGTGAAAGTGGGCGATGCGTTCAACAACTTTGATGGCTTGAGTCGTAAGGACATGTTCCGTTATGACACCCCAAGTTTCGGGGGCGTTTCGCTTGCGGCGAGTACGTCATCCTATGATGGAGATAACGCCAA
>JAABSK010000490.1 GCA_011390435.1 Desulfobacteraceae bacterium
GCCAAATATCATACTCATCGGTGTCAATCATAAAACCGCCCCTGTGGCACTTCGGGAAAAACTGTCTTTTTCCAAAGAAGAAACCCTGGCCGCCCTTGATACCCTTAAGCAACAACCGGATATCAGCGAGGTTCTGGTTTTTTCCACCTGCAACCGCACTGAGATCGTGTATGTTGCTGCCAAAAAGGGCACGGAGAATGCCATGATTGGCTTTATATCCCGGCACAAAAATCTCCCGGTATCTGAATTTATGTCCGCTCTTTATATCCTTTACAAAGATGAGGCGGTCCGCCATATCTTTCGGGTGGCAGCAAGCCTGGACTCCATGATGGTGGGGGAACCCCAGATCCTGGGACAGATGAAACAGGCCTACCGGGCGGCAGTGGGAACCGGGTCGTCGGGGGTCCTGCTCAACCGGATGATGCACAAATCTTTTTCCGTTGCCAAAAAAGTGCGCAAGGAAACCGGTATCGGTGACAATGCGGTGTCCATCAGCTATGCCGCCATTGAACTGGCCAATAAAATTTTCAGCGATTTGTCCACCAAAACCGTGCTGCTGCTGGGGGCGGGAGAGATGGCTGAACTGGCTGTGGAGCATCTTATCTCCCATAATGTCAAACAGATTCAGGTGGCCAACCGGACCTTTGAAAATGCCCTGTCTCTGGCACAAAAATTCAACGGGCAGGCCTTAGGATTTGAAGAGCGGGAATCCGCCCTGGCAGATGTGGATATCATTATTTCTTCCACCGGCGCCACAGAATATGTGCTCACTGCGGATCAGGTGAAAAAAGCCATGAAAAAACGGCAGTATAAGACCCTTTTTTTTATCGATATTGCCGTGCCCAGGGACATTGATCCAAAAATCAATACATTGTCCAATGCCTATGTGTATGACATTGATGATCTTAAAACCATTGTGGCATCCAATATCCGGCAGCGGGAGCAGGAAACCGTCAAAGCGGAACGGTTTGTGGCCGAGGCGGTCGTCAAGTTCAGACAATGGCTGGACAGCCTGGCCATCGTACCCACCATCAAGGCGATCAACGATAAAATGGCGGCCATTGTGGATATGGAGTGTGATAAAACACTGTCCCACCTGTCATACCTGCCGGAACAAGATAAGGATGCCATCCGCCGGATGACCCGGGCCATTGCATCCCGGGCCATACATGACCCGATCATGTTTTTAAAACATACCGGTGACCACCGGGATGATTCCATGTACCTGAGTGTGGCCCGTCAGTTATTTAATCTGGATATGCCGGACAACCAATAAATTGTTTACAAATGAACGGATTTTGTTATAATCCACCTTTTCAATGTTCCCGGACCTTTAAGACCTATAATTGTAAGGATGCATACCATGAAAAAAGAAGATCTGGAATATTTTAATGTCTTGTTGACAGACAGGCTCAATGAATTGCTCAGCCATGCGGACAGTACGGTGACGGGAATGACCAAGCCCAAGGAAAATTTTGCAGACCCGACTGACCGGGCCTCTCACGAAGCGGAAAGAAGTTTTGAACTGCGGATTCGGGACAGGGAGCATAAATTGATCAAAAAAATAAAAAAAGCCCTGGAACGTATAGAAAGCGGTACATTCGGCCGGTGTGAGAGCTGTGAGGAAGATATTTCCATTGACCGGCTCAAGGCCAGACCGGTGACCACCCAGTGCATTGAATGTAAAACCCGGGAAGAGGATATGGAGAATGCCCTGGGTATCTGACCGGATCATCCATTGATTGATCTTCACATACATTCCACTGCCTCGGACGGGTCCCTGACTCCTTTGCAGATCCTGACCCTTGCCAGGGATACCGGTGTCAGGGCCATATCCCTGACCGATCATGATTCCATTGACGGTATCAAAGAGATTCAGGATCAGTTGCACGCCTTTCCCCTGGAATTCATCACCGGTGTGGAAATATCCTGTGAACCGCCCCGGCACTTTGAAGCTGTCGGCAGTGTTCATTTACTGGGGTATGGATTTTCTCTGTATGACCGGCACTTGAACCAGATTCTCGCAACAGCAAAAAATGCCCGGGAAAATCGAAACCCCAAAATTGTTCATAAACTGCAGCAGATGGGGGTGGACATCACCATGGCTGAACTGGAAGCCCGTTTCGGAACCGGCCAGATCGGACGTCCCCATATTGCCGAGCTGATGGTGGAAAAAGGGGTTGTTCCTTCTTTCAGACAGGCGTTTGACGATTTTCTGGGCAATGGCAAATGCGCCTATGTGAACAAATTCAAGGTGCCGTGCAGGACCGCCATCCAGACCCTTCTTGATGCAGGCGGCATCCCGGTGCTGGCCCATCCCGGCCTGCTGGAATTCAATGGGTCCGAAGACCTTGCGGTTTTCGTAGACACACTGGTGGGATACGGGCTCCAGGGAATAGAGGTGTTTTATACAGACCACGATCCCCATAAAACCGCTTATTTTGCAGCCCTTGCCCGGCAAAAAAAAATACTGGTCACCGGCGGGTCCGATTTTCATGGCAGCTTTAATAAAGGGGTCAAGCTGGGCT
>JAABSK010000050.1 GCA_011390435.1 Desulfobacteraceae bacterium
GTTTTCCGTAAAAAAATTTCGATAGTCGCCACTGGTGGCGATGGCCTGGTTTTCCAGGCGCAGGACGGTAAAAAGATTCTGGTGCTGGTAACCGGTATCCGGACGATTGATTCCCACCCGCCAGTACTCGCCTTGCAGATTTTTCCCGGCTGCAGAAAGCTCTCCGCCGATTTCCACCAGCACATCCTGAATCCCATTGGCTTGAAAAAAATGGAGAACTTTATCCACACCATATCCTTTTGCAATCGATCCCAGATCCAGAGTCACAGCTCTGTTTTTCTGGACAGTTCGGGGAGGAATGCGTTGAATGTGGGCAAATCCGGTATTGGCAAGGGCTTTTGCAATCTGATGATGTTCAGGGACATGGTGGCTGTTTTTCAGGATGCCAAATCCCCACAGGTCAACCAGGGGCTTGACCGTTCCGTCCCAGGACCCGCCTGTCAGTTCATGGATCTGTCCGGCAGTGGAAAGAATGGAAAAAAAGTCTGAAGACACTTTGACCGGTTGATCGACAGGTGCTGCGTTGAACCGGGACAGCTCGCTTTTTGGATCAAACATGGACAGTTTCTGGTTGACATCCCTGAGCAGGACGGACAGTTTTTTTTCCCACATTTTCAGCGACAAGCCTGTATCTGCAATGAATTTGACTGTATAGACAGTTCCCATGGTCTGGCCGCTGATACTGTATTGCCGGGTGTCTGCCGTGCTGGTTTCCGTGATGGAAAAAATCGTCAGAAAAAGGGTCAGGCTGATGATCCAGAAGGTATTTACCCTGTTCATATGAAAAGATCTCCTTTTGTTTTTTCCTTACTCATTATATGTATTATGTCATTAATTCAAGCAGGCCCGGTGAAAAACATCCTGCCGGATGCAACAGACACACAGAGGGACAAGAGGGACAGGTCATGGAAAAACGAGTGGTTCAGATCCGATCTGCACCAGTGGAATTATACAAGATTCTGAAATTTGAAAATATTGTTTCAAGCGGTGGTGAAGCCAAATTCGTCATTTCCGAAGGCCTTGTCCGGGTCAATGGAAACGTTGAGATGCGAAAGCGCAGAAAAGTGTTTCCCGGCGACACGGTTCAGATAGGTAAAACCGTTATGGAGATTCAACTGTCTGCTGACTGACAGCTCCTGCGACTCGAAAACAGATGATGGCGGCAGCATTGGCGACATTGACAGAATTTTTTCGGCCAAACATGGGAATGCAGACCATGTTGTCACACACCCGTAAAACAGATGATGAGATGCCATATTCCTCATTGCCCAGCACTGCAATGGTTTTATCCTGCCAGGAAAACCGGTCATATGCCACAGCGGTTTTCATGGTTTCAATGCCGATGATCCGGTAGCCCAGTGGTTTTTTCTGGTGCAGTGTCCAGGCAAGGTCATTGGTTTTTTCCTGAGCAACCCACTGGTGGGCGCCCATGGATGTTTTTTGAACACCTGGATGTTCACTGCCAGGTGTACGGCCAAGGATGATGGATGAAAAACCTGCAGCCTCGCAGGTCCTGAAGATGGAACCGATATTGAACAAACTTCGAAGCCCGTCCAGGGCCAGGTGACAGTCAAAAGAGATTGCAGAACCTGAGGCATCTCCAGTGTGAACCGGGCCAAGCAGGGCATCGTCTCTGCAGGAAAGGCCGGCTTCACAGCGGTGATAATGGATCCGGTCTGACAGGACTTCGATCCACGGCCGCACCTGGTCTGAATCCGGAGCGGTAAAAAGCGGCATGTTTACAGCGCTGAGAATCTGGTTGTACTGGCTGGCAAACATAGACAGGGCCTGATGGCTGAACCGGTTGGTGGTCAGGTGATGGTAGATCCCGGACAGCCACATGACAAGATGTCGATGACGGTTTTGAACAGACAGGGTTTTAAATTTTTTGAGGGTGAAACCAAACGTATCCATGGGCATCCCAGCGTATTTCAATTTTTTGGCCAGTATTGTTTATGTTCTGTGGGTATCTTACGCCAATTTCAGAGAATTTAAACCGGTTTGAAAAAATGGCTTCATATTTTTTTTTCCGTGCCGATATATAATGGTCAGTGTTTTTTTCATATCCTTCTAATTTTTAAGGAGATATATCATGACCAGCATTCAAGGGAAGCTGGCGGCATCAGGGATCATTCCCCGGCAGAATGCACTTCAGGATTCAGCATTCTCCAGCTATGTCCAAAAACAGTCTGTCAGTGCGTATGAGCGCCTTGAAGCCGGACTGACCATCAAGACAAGGGAAGGAGATGTGGTGACACTGAATTCCAGCGCCTATTCACGGATGGACAGTTCGCTTTATAACAGCAAGGGAATGGTGCAGACACAATCCGGTATGGCCGGGGTGAGTGAACAGGTTCACAGTATCCTTCTGGCCACTGGTGAAACCTTTTCTTTTTCTGTTGAAGGCGCGCTCAGTGACAGTGAACTCAATGATATCGTTGCCATTGTTAAAGGGATCGATGATATTGTGTCAGATGTGACTGAAGGGAATCTGACAGATGCGATGACCCGCGCTGCTTCCATGGGTGGGTATGAAACCATTGATATGTATGCAGCAGATATCTTTTATCAAAAATCCACGCGCCTGACATCTGCAACTCAGGCTGAGGCGGGTGCGCTTTCCCGCGCCAATGACATCTCTCAGGTCAATGACTGGATGGAAAAAATGGCAGAAAAACTGGAAAAACACGATGGAAAGATGATTGAAAAATCCCGGAAGCCGGTTGAGAAACTGTTTGAGCATTATCTTGAAACCGCCCGTGATGCCAAAAACCGCTTTCAGACACCACAGTATACCGCCATTGAAACTGTGATGGAAAAACTGCTCAAAATGATGGATGAAATGACTGCAGACCTGTTTGAAAATGATCTGAGCGCTGCTGTGAACACATAAAACAGATGGAATTATGCTGAAAGATCCACAACTGACCCGCCCAACTCTCTGATTTTTTCATCAATGGTTGCAAGACTCCTGGACAGGGTATCATAAGAGATTTCCGGCAGTGTTCCGCCCCAGGCTTTTTCAGCTTCTGCAAAACCGCGTAAAATCCCTTCCCGACCGGCTTTCAGTCGTTCCAGATCGTCGCCTGCCCCGGTGATAACAAAATCAATGATGCGCCGGGCGGTTTTGTTCACTCCGAAATAGCCCTCTTCGCCTATCAGATCCAGCGCCTGATCAGCAGACAGCTCTGAAATCGGCGCATCGTTATACATCAACCCGGCTTTGTCGGCCGCGCTTAATTGATTGAAATGGATCAGTGCATTTTGATCGCTTAAATATCTGTCGGCGGTTGTTTTCACCCGTGTGCTGAACTGGATCAGTTCAGTCTGGAATGCGCTGTTTGAGGGGATCTTTGTGTTGGGTTTTCCCAGAGACTGAGCCGAACTCTGGTAGATGGATGATAAGAGTGGTGAGCGGTTTTGTATGGAAACCATTTTTCCCTCCTCCGTTTACAAGGTTTCTTTTTACAGATATCGGATCATGCCTTCATATACTTGAAAATATCATGAAGGCTTGATTTAAATCCATATTCTTTTAATAATAAAGCAGGGCCTGATCAAAACGGCCCTGCTTTATTATTAGGCGGGCATGCCCGGCAATCATTGAAGAGAAGAAGGATATATGAAAGTAAAGAACATCAGCTATTCAATTCCCTGGAATCTGTTTTTGATCACTGTGGGAAGTATCATTGTCGGTATCGGACTCAAGGCGATTGTGATTCCCCATGGGATGATCACCGGTGGATTTTCCGGTCTGGGAATTCTATTGTTTTATTACACCAATCTGTTTACGCCGGGGACCTGGTATCTGGTTTTGAACATCCCGGTGTTTATTTTGGGATGGATATTTATCAGCAAACGGTTTTTATGGTACAGCCTTTACGGTACCATTGTGTTAACCCTTGCCATTGATCTGATACAGTTTGAAATACAGGTCAAGGATCTGATGCTGGCTGTGCTTGCCGGCGGCAGCATTGTGGGGGCCGGAGCAGGCATTGTCTTCAGATCACTGGGATCTTCCGGCGGTAATGATATTATTTCAGTCCTGTTGAACCAGAAATATGCCATCCGCATTGGAACCTATTCCTTTGGATTTAATTTTGTGCTGTTTCTTTTCAGTTTTGGTTTTCTGGATACAGATCTGATTTTATATTCCATGGCCATGAGCTATGTCGCTGCCCAGGTGGTCGAATATTTCATTGCCCTGTTCAATCAGCGAAAGTTGATCTTCATTATTTCCAATAATCCCAAAAAGATCTCTGCCGAGATCTTGAGCAAGCTCAAAAGAGGGGTGACCTTTTTAAAAGGGGAGGGATCATATACCGGACAAAAGAAAGATATCATCCTGACAGTGGTAGACACCTTTCAGATCAAGCGGGTAGAAGAGATCGTGTTCACTATTGACCCGGATGCCTTTGTCATCGCTGAAAACACGTTTAATGTGCTGGGCAAGGGATTTTCAAAGCGAAAGGTGTATTGATCCCTGGTTCTTTAATCGGTCTGAAGATCTTTGAGTCCGGCAAAAAAATCAAGGGCTTCCGGGTTTTTCAAGGCATCCTTGTTCTTGACGGTTTTGCCTTCGATCGTCTTTTTAACAGCCAGCTCCACTTTTTTCATGTTCAGGGTGTAGGGGATATCCGGGCACTGGATAATTCTGGCTGGCACGTGGCGGGGGGAGGCATTGGCACGGATATCTGACCGGATCTTCTGCTGAAGCGCATCTGTCAGTTCCACACCAGGGGCCAGTTTTACAAACAGGATTACCCGCACATCATTTTTCCAGGATTGTCCCACCACAACACTGTCTTCCAGTTCCTCCATGGCTTCCAGCCGCCGGTAGATCTCTGCGGTTCCGATGCGGACACCGCCTGGATTCAGGGTGGCGTCAGACCTGCCATACATGACCAGGCCCCCGCGCCGGGTGATCTTGATAAAGTCGCCATGGGTCCAGACCCCGGGGAAGTGGTCAAAATAGGCATGGTGGTAGGCTGACCCATCTGCGTCGTTCCAGAAGCAGATGGGCATGGACGGGAACGGAGCGGTGCATACCAGCTCTCCTTGCTGCTCAACTACGGGTTTTCCAGTGTCATCGTAGGCAAACACTTTCATGCCAAGGCCCCGGCACTGGAGTTCTCCTGAATAGACCGGGCCCATGGGGTTTCCCAGGGCAAAGCAGCCATTAAGGTCAGACCCGCCTGAAATGGAGGCAAGGGCAAGATCTGATTTGATATGCTGGTAGACAAATTCAAAATTTTCTTCTGACAGGGGGGAACCGGTGGATAGAATCGTTTTCAGAGCAGACAGATCAAACCGGGAGCCGGGCCTGACCCCTGAATTTTTCAGGGCTTCAATGTATCCGGCAGAGGTGCCGAAAATTGATATGGATTCCTCCTGGGCCATCTGCCACAGGGCGTCCGGTTCCGGGTGAAAAGGATTTCCATCATACAGCACCAGGGTCGCGCCGACACTCAGGGAGGCCACCAGCCAGTTCCACATCATCCATCCGCAGGTGGTAAAATAAAAAATGGTGTCCTCCGGCTTTAAATCCGTGTGCAGCACCAGTTCTTTTTTCTGGTGCAGCAAAACACCGCCGGCGCTTTGGACCATACATTTGGGCAACCCTGTGGTTCCGGAGGAATACATGATGTACAGCGGATCATCAAAGGCCATGGGCTCGAAATTGATCTCCCGGCCATCAGGATCTTTAAACGCGTCAAACATGACCGCATTCTTGAGCATGGAAATATCCGGCTGTTCTGACACGTAGGGGATGACCACGATTTTTTCGACCGAGGGAAGGGACTGAACAATACCGGCAATCTTATCGAGGCTGTTCTGGGGCTGGCCTTTGAAAAAATACCCGTCAGCAGTGAACAATACGCTGGGCCGGGTCTGTCCGAACCGGTCCAGAACCCCTTTGATACCAAAATCCGGGGAGCAGGAAGACCAGACAGCCCCAAGACTTGTTGCCGCCAGCATGGCAATAACGCTTTCCGGCATGTTGGGAACAAAGCCCACCACCCGGTCGCCTTTCCGGATTCCCATTTTTTTCAGGGCAGATGCGGTCTGTGCCACCTGATGGTAGAGTTGGGCATAGGTCAGGGTTCGCTTTGTTATGTTTTCTCCCCTGAAGATCAGGGCGGGCGTTTCGGTTCTGCGTTTCAAAAGGTTCTGGGCAAAATTCAGCCTGGCGCCGGGGAAGAATTTTGCCCCTGGCATTTTATCCGGATGCTCAATGATTGTTTCATAGGGAGTTGTAGCCACAATATCCAGAAAATCCCAGGCCATCTGCCAGAACTGGTCCAGATTGTTGACAGACCATTCCCACAGTTCAGGATAAAGGGTGAAATCATAATGGTATGTTTCATTGACCCGTTTCATAAACGCATACATGTTGGATGCCTGAATTCTGTCTGGCGACGGCTGCCACATCAGTCTGGACATGGGATGCTCTCCTTATTCGTACAGCACGGCAAGAATGGTGGCTTTGCCGGTTTTGGCTGTAATGAAATGGGCGGTAGTGGACAGGTAATAGGCACTGTCGCCCGGTTCAAGATCGTAATTGTCTTTTCCAATGGTCAGATTGACCACACCTTCCAGAACAAAGATAAATTCTTCTCCGTTATGAACAGACAGGGCATTGTCTTCATTCTGTTCAAGCTGCACAATCAGGGCTTCCATATGGCGGCCCTTGACTTCCGGCGCAAGGCTCATGTAGGAGTATACGTTTTTTTTACCGGTGGCTGAGCTGGAGCGGGATATTTTTTTTCGTTCACTTTTGCGCGTGATAGAATACAGCTTTGTTCCCATGCCGGATACCAGCCGTCCGACTGCGGCATCCAGCGCTTTGGACAGTTTCATTACGGTTCCGAGCTGGGGTTTTTCTCTGCCGCTTTCAATATCTTTCAGCCGGTCGACACTGAATCCTGTAAGATGGGACAGGTCCTCAACCGAGATGCTCCGCTCTTCCCTGAGCTGGCGGATACGGCTTCCAACCCCGTCCATTTCAGCCGCATCTGTATTTTCAATTTCTCCGGTGAGATCTTCAAAATAGTCGACATTGATATGGGGAATTTTATCATTTTTTTCCATGATGTCTCCTTAAGCAGCAGGATTGTGTTATTTGTTTTCCGGCAAGCATTGATCAGGGGTTTCACCCAGCTTTTCTTTTAATGCGGCAAGGCCGGGACGTGCATACTCGGGGTGACCTTCCTTTCTGGTGCGGCCGTTGATGATCGCTTCGCTTCTCAGGCGGGTGCCCACGGTCTTTTCCAGCTGCCTTCCCAGCCACAGAATCCGGTCGATATCATATCCGTGCTCAATCCCCATTTCATCGATCTGCACAAGGGTATCTTCAAGGCAGACCAGACCGACATAACGTTCATCATCGTAATAATAATCGCCAGTGCCTTTGATGGGCCGGTCATCCATGAAGTTGGCAGGCTGTCCGCCAAGTCCGCCAAGGGTGGCCTCAAAATGGCAGATGCCAGCCTGGAGGGCGGCCAGAACAGAGGCAGATGCCACACGCTTGGTTTCATGAAAATGGGCAATGTGCAGCCGGGTATCCGGGAATTCATCCAGAACCATGGAAAAATACCGGTAAACATCTGCGGCAGAGGCGGAGCCGTCATGGTCTGCATGTTCAATGTCGCTGGCCCCGATTTTCAGCCACTGCCGGGTGAATGCCACAGCATCTTTCAGGTCTGTGGCCCCGCCAATGGGACTGCCCCAGATGGTGCTGACCGTTCCGCACATCTTGATGCCGGCATCCGTGCATTTTTTGATGCAGCGCTCTGCTTCTCTCCAGTAGTTGGGGAGGGTGGTGCCGGAATTGGCATAGTGGTGCTGTTCTTCTGTGGAAACCATCATCAAAACCCGATCCGGACCGATTCCCTGTTTTTTCAATTCAATGGCCCGGTCAACAGCTCCTTCCCGGATGGTGATGGCGGTCAAAACTACATCATCCATGTTGACGCCTTTTTTGGCGGCTCTGGCCACAAACCGGTCACTTCTCAGGTGGGTCAGCAGCTTTTCTGCGTCACTGAACTGGGGCATGTTTCTGGGATTGCCCAGATTGGTGACCTCAATATTCCGGCATCCTGCAAAAATCAGCTCTTCCAGGTAAGTGATTTTTGCCGGTGTTGAAATAAATTTTTCAAGGTGTTGGAACCCGTCTCTGACGGTAATATCGCCAACAGTAACTTTCCTGGGCATCCGTGGAAAAATTTTCCAGTAGTCATATTCTGTCATGATGTGTCTCCTTTATGGTCTAAAATCTGAAGTTTCCAAACCGGGGGGCTTCAATGGGCCGGATCAGGCTGATTTCAAAGGCCATGGCCAGCCACTCCCGGATTTGTGACAATTTAAGTACCCGGTCGTTGAGCAGACGGGCGGCACAGAAGAACGGATGGGCTTCTCCATCATATTTTTCGATTATTTTCTGGCTGAAGGCATCCATCTCTTCCGGTGTCATGGGCTGGCCGGCACGGCTGCGCTTGGCCTGCTCGATGCTCAGCAAAACCCCGCCTGCGCTTTTCCCGCTCATGACACCGGTTCTGGCCCGCATGGTGGAGAAAATAAAATGGGGGCGGTAGGCCCTGCCGCACATGCCGTAGTTGGCAGCACCATTGTCCGGACCGATCACCAGCTGGACCTTGGGCACCTGGGCGCAGGCCACGGCCCGGACCATGTCTGCGCCGTATTTTCCAATCCCTGAGTGTTCGGAGTCCGATCCGATCATATAGCCGGGTGAACTTTGAATAAAGAGCAGCGGGATTTTTTCATAAGAACAGCGCACGATCCATTCCGCTGCTTTTTTGGCAGCCTCATGAAAGATAATGCCAGGACCGTTGGCACAGATAACACCCACAGGCAGACCTTTGATCCGGATTTTTCCGGTGAGCAGGTTGTTGCCCCTGCCAGGGGCGAACTCTTTTTTGGTTTCAATGAAAACAGAATCATCTGCAATGGTTTCAATTACAGCCGCTGCATTGATTCCCTGGTGGGGAGACATGGGCAAAAGATCGTAAAGGGTTTCCGGAGCGATTCTGGGCTCGCAGGACTCGTACCGGTGCAGGTGAGTTGTCTGGGGCCGGGTCAGGGAGAGCAGGTTTCTGACACGGGTAACGGCATCGGCCTGGTCGCAGCACAGATGATCTGCGCCTCCTGATATCTGGGTGTGGGTTTTTGCCCCGCCCAGATCTTCTGCGCTGATCTCTTCGCCAGTGGCCATTTTGACCAGAGGGGGGCCGCCGAGAAAAGAGAAGGACTGCTGGTCGATCATAATGGATTCACAGGCCATAAATACGATATAGGCGCCGCCTGCTGTATTTCCGCCGGTACTCATGGTGATCTGCCGCAGTCCTTTGGCAGACATCCGTGCCATATTATAAAAGATAGAACCAAAATGCTGGTCGTCCGGGAAAATTTCAGCCTGCATCGGCAGAAAGACCCCTCCGGAATCGGCAATATAGACGCAATTGAGTCCGCATTGTTCTGCAATGGCCTGTGCCCGCATATGTTTTTTCAGCGTGATGGGAAAATAGGTGCCGGCCTTGACCCGGCTGTCATTGGCCATGATCATGGTCCAGTTGCCGTGAATCTTGCCGACACCGGTGACAATTCCGGCACAGGGGACATCGTCAACTCCTGGATAGCCCATACCGAAACCTGCCAGAACAGACAGTTCAAAAAATTCGGTTCCCGGATCAATCATGTCAGCAATCAGCTCTCTGACCGGTTTTTTCCCTCTTTTGGCCAGCGCATCTACAGCTGCCTGACCTCCTGGCCAGATCGCTTTTTGCTGAAGGTCTTCAAGCTGTTTTTCCTGGGTTTGCCAGAACCGGCGTTTTTCATTCATGGACAATTATCTCCCTTTGTACACAGGTGGTCGTTTTTCCCTGAAGGCGTTCAATCCTTCCATCCGGTCCTCGGTGGGAATGGTCACCCGGTAAGCGTTGGATTCAATGGCCAGGCCGGTGGCCAGGTCGGTTTCAATGCCGCGGTCAATGGCGTATTTTGCCATTTCAATGGCAACAGGACCGTTCTGGCCGATGGTTTCTGCCATTTTGATACAGGCGGCCAGAAGATCTTCAGGTGGGGTGATCTGGTTCACCAGGCCGATGGATAATGCTTCGTCAGCCGCCACCCGCCTTCCGGTGAAGATCAATTCCTTTGCCCTGGCAACTCCGATAATCCGTGGCAGGCGCTGGGTACCGCCGCCGCCAGGAATGATGGCCAGTTTCGTCTCAGTAAGGCCCATGTCAGCAGTGGTCGATGCGATG
This sequence comes from Desulfobacteraceae bacterium, assembly GCA_011390435.1. Next base: position 10,284 of record JAABSK010000050.1, read on the forward strand.
CGGATATCCGCTGCCAGGGCAATCTCCATCCCACCGCCCAGGGCCACGCCGTTCACGGCACAGATGACGGGAATCGGAAGATTCTGGATAGCGGTGAGCAGGTTCCGGATGGTGAAAATAAACTGCTTCACCGCAGCCGTTGTCATGGTGGCCCGCTCTTTTAAATCCGCTCCGGCGCAGAAGGCTTTTTCTCCCGCACCTGTGATGATCAGGGTGCGGATGTCATCCCTGAAGGTGAGGGTTTCGATCTGTTCCCTGAGGGTGGTCAGCAGATGGACATTCAGGCAGTTCATCACTGCCGGCCGGTTCAGGGTCAATATCAGCGTCTGGTGTTTTTCTTCTGATAATAGCAACGGGGCGTTGTCATTCATGTCAATTTTCCTTTCAGGCAATGTCCAGAACAGTTAACATCCGATATACCGGGAAATGACGATCCGCTGGACTTCGGATGTACCTTCTCCGATCTCCAGAAGTTTCTGGTCCCGGAAGAAACGTTCCACATGGTAGTCTTTCATCAGGCCGTATCCGCCATGAATCTGGACAGCGTGGTCCGCTACTTTTTTCATGACTTCAGAGGCATACAGTTTTGCCATGGCAGCCTCTTTCTCAAAGGGACGCTTTTTGTTTTTCAGCCAGCAGGCTTTGTACAGAAGATTTCTGGAACACTCGATCAGCATGGCACAGTCTGCCAGTTTAAAGGCGATGGCCTGGAATTTGGAGATGGGCTGGCCAAACTGTTCCCGTTTCCTGGCGTAGGCCAGTGCCAGGTCAAAGGCCCCCTGAGCACCGCCAAGCCCCATGGCACCGATGGACAGGCGACCGCCATCCAGGGTGGCCAGCATCTGATGGAAGCCATCCCCTTTTTTGCCCAGAATATTGGTCCGGGGAACCCGGACATTGTCAAAATACAGCTCTGCGGTGTTGGAAGCCCGCCACATCAGTTTTTTATGCATGGCAACCGCCTTGAATCCTGGGGTGCCTTTTTCAACCAGAATACACGAGTATTCCGGGCTGCCGTTTTCCCGGGTGCCGGTGATCGCCTGGACTGTAACGCCCATGGTCATGTCGCTGGCGGCATTGGTGATAAATATTTTTGAACCGTTAATGACCCATTCGTCGCCGTCCAGAACAGCAGTGGTTTTGCTGCCGCCGGCATCAGATCCGGCAGTGGGCTCGGTCAGTCCAAACCCCCACAGCCCTTCACCGCTGCAAAGTGCCGGCAGATATCGCTGTTTTTGTTCTTCAGTGCCGAAATAGTAGATCGGGCCGATGCCCAGGGAGTTTGCCGCTGCAATGGTGGCAGCCTGGGAGCCGTCAATTCTGGCAATTTCTTCAACAGAAATGATATAGGAAATATAATCCATGGCCTGGCCCTGGTATTTTTCCGGGACAAACATGCCGAACAGGCCGATTTCGCCCATTTTCCGGGTTAATGTTTCGGAAAAGGATTCTGCCTCGTCCAGGTCGGCGGCAATCGGGGCAATTTCTTTCAGGGCAAACGCCCTGACTTCCTTTTGAATCATCTTCTGTTCTCTGGAAAGATCAAAATCCACCCTGGGCCTCCTTTAATTGATAGGGGTAATTCAGTGGCTGTGCCGGTTGCTGTCAAACTGAATCTGCCCGGCAGTCAGATAAGACAGTTTCAAAAAACTGACCGAGCGCTCAGTCTACTTTGCATCCTACTGCTGAATGTTGCTTAATGTCAATTATTTTTTGAATTAAATTTAACCCTGCACAGGTCAGGCCGTGATATACCTTGACAACCATCTGGAATCATGCCACAAAATTATATGACTGAGCGCTCGATCAAGCAGATAAATGCGCAAAAGTTAAAAAAATGGGAGGACACGTGGTCAGAGGTAAATCAGCAGATCCATCAGTGGCAGAACCGGAAGTTCCAACCCAGATCAAGAATCCAGACCTGGTCCGGCAGCGGCGTCGACAGATTATCGATTCAACGGTTAAACTGTTTATCGAACATGGTTATCACAAAACCACTACCCGGATGATTGCCCGGGCTGCCCAGTTTTCTGTGGGGTCTCTTTATGAATATGTCAGTTCCAAAGAAGATTTACTGTATCTGGTGTGCAAAACCATTCACGAAGAGGTGGAAGATGCCGTAAGCACAGCGTTGTCTGATTCCGAAGATGAAAGACAGCGGCTGGCACGGGCGATTTATCAGTATTTTCACGTCTGTGACCGCATGGCTGATCACATCCTGCTGATGTATCAGGTGACCCAGTTTTTGCCGGAAAAATGGAAAAACAGTATTCTGCTGAATGAACTCCAGATCACCGAAATTTTTATCCATGCACTGGAAGAGCTTTCCGGAAAAAAAGATTTCCCGGTTCTGGATCACAAAATTATCAATCTTGTGGGGCATAATATTTCAGTTCTGGGTCAGATGTGGGCGTTCCGGCGGTGGCATGTGCAAAAGGAATTCACCATTGATACCTATATTAAAATTCAGACGGATTTCATTCTCGGGATGATTTTTAATCCTTAACCGTCAATCCGGTGTTCACTGACACAAAAGGAGGAATCCGACACATGGAAACCCAAGCATATACTCCTGAAAATACCATCCGGGTGGTGACAGCCACCGCTTTGTTTGACGGTCATGATGCTGCGATTAATATCATGCGCAGGATTCTTCAGGACAGCGGGGCTGAAGTGATTCACATCGGCCATAACCGTTCGGTAAAAGAGGTGGTGGAGGCAGCCATTGAAGAAGATGCCCGTGGCATTGCCGTGTCCAGCTACCAGGGCGGCCATATGGAGTATTTCAAATATATGGTGGACCTGCTTCAGGAAAAAGGATGCAGCCATATCCGGGTTTTTGGCGGTGGCGGCGGTGTGATCATTCCGTCGGAGATCAAGCAGCTTCATGCCGATGGTGTGGCCCGGATCTATTCACCTGAAGATGGCACCAGGCTGGGTCTGGTGGGCATGATCAACGACATGCTCAAAAAAATGGATGAAGTGGCTGTGACAGCTCCGGTTTTTGATGTGGCCCAATTGACAATTGAAAACAAGCCGCTCATGTCCCGGGTGATTTCCGCAGCGCAGGAAGCCTGTGCCGGTCGGGGGGGATTACCAGATGGGTTTCTGGAACAGGTGGCGACCCGTGCCCAGCAGAAAAACACCCCGGTGATCGGTGTGACCGGCACCGGCGGTGCGGGAAAATCATCCCTTACAGATGAGCTGATCAGCCGGATGCTCAGGGATATGGATCAGATCCGCATTGCAGTGATCTGTTGTGATCCATCCCGGCGGAAAACCGGTGGTGCCCTTCTCGGCGATCGCATTCGGATGAATTCCATTGATACTGACCGGGTGTACATGCGGTCGCTTGCCACCCGAAGATCCCAGACAGAACTGCCCGAGGTGTTGCCGGATGCCATCAATATCGCAAAGGCTGCCGGGTATGATATCGTCATTGTGGAAACCGCAGGAATCGGCCAGGGAGACTCACGGGTGGTGGATCTGGTGGACCTGTCAGTCTATGTGATGACAGCGGAATTCGGCGCGCCATCCCAGCTGGAAAAAATTGATATGCTGGATTATGCCGATATGGTCGTGGTCAATAAATTTGAAAAAAAGGGCAGTGAAGATGCCTTGAGGGATGTGTGCAAACAGGTTCAGCGCAATCACAAAGCATTTGATAAACATCCTGACCAGATGCCGGTTTACGGCACAATTGCTTCCAAATTCAACGATGATGGGGTCACTGAACTGTACCATGGCGTTCTGGGTATGATTCAGAACAAAAAAAAGATGCCCTGCGACGCCACGTTTCCCAGGACAGGCAGAAAATCATCCTCTTCCAAAACCATTATCATTCCGGGAGAGCGGGTGCGTTATCTGGCAGAGATTGCCGATACCATCCGCTATTATCACCAGGAGACAAAAGAGCAGGCCGGTGCGGTTCAGCATCACTGGCACCTGTCCCAGACTCTTGAAATACTTGAAACCGCTGCACTGGATGATCGGCAGGCATTGTGTGAAATCCTGAAACAGGTTCAGTCTGAGTCTGAAAAACATATCCAGCCGGAAACCCGTGCCATTCTGGATGAATTTAAAACCATCAGTGCGGCATATCAAAAAGAGACCC
>JAABSK010000491.1 GCA_011390435.1 Desulfobacteraceae bacterium
GTCACTGGGAATCCAGGAAGTCAATGAAAATGTGAACCAGAGTTCTTCGGTTTCGGGTCAGGTGGCACTGGATATCAGTGATGTATTGTCCGCTTCCCAGACGATTAATTCCCTCAGTTCAGATGTAAAGGAAAAAGCGGCTATCCTGAACCAGGTCATGGAGCAGCTCCAGTCACTGACCCGTCGTTTTCAGATATAGATTCAAAAGTCTTTCAGGACGACAGGCTCCCTATTAAAGGATCTGTTTTTCCTGATGGCTTGCCGGTTCCATGGTCGTAAACAGTTTCATTACGCCGGGCATTACGGTATTCCGCCCGTTGAGTTTTGCCTTGTAAAGCATGGTATCCGCATCATGCATAATTTTGTTCATATCTGCACAGCGGTCTAATTCAGCAACCCCGAAACTAGCCGTTACTTTTATCAGGTGATCGCCGCTTTTGATTTTAAGTTTCGAAATGATGTTTCGGAGCCGGTTTGCCAGGTCAATGGCCTTGGTTTTGCTGGTTTCCGGAAGGATCGCCATAAATTCTTCACCGCCATACCGGGTCAGAATATCATTGGTTCTCATGCCGTTTTGAACGGCATTCACAACGGATTTCAGCACCTGGTCCCCGGCCAGGTGGCCATAGGTATCATTTATTTTTTTAAAATGATCCAGGTCAAACATGAAAACAGAAAGGCTGCCGTTATGGCGGATGGCTCCGGCGATATGTCTTTTCAGGTGGTTTTCCAGCTCCCGCCGGTTGTAACAGCCGGTCAGGGGATCAATGACTGCTGACTCTTTTAACGCATCAATATCCATCTGTCGGGATAACGCCACTCCCGCACTTTGCAGGATCAGTTGAATCAGTTCATCATGATAGCCATGAAGGGTTCTGCTGGGAAGCATATAGATTTTTGCCAGGCAGTTTTTTTCTTTCAGTTCATAAGAAAGCAGGTGGGTCAACTGGTATTTTTGTTCCGGTTCATCTGCAAAAAAAGTCTGGTTGATATAGGTCAGTTTTTCAGGAGTATTTAATTTAAAATCAGTTAGAATAAAATGTTCCAAAGATTTTTGATACATTCTGGGATCCAGCCAGACATCCACTCCATCTTTATTTTTGATGGCAAAGGCAAACAGTCGGTAGTTCAGGATTGATTTCAGGCAGACGGAAACTTCATCAATAATTTCCAAGGGCGATTGTTTCTGGTTCAACGCAAGAATATGATGATTCAGTTTTTTATAGTCTGCCTGCTTTCTGGCAAATCCTGAGAATAAGGAAAACAGGGTTGAAATTCGGGTCAGCGGTCTGTTTTTCAGTACAAGCATTTTTGTCCCTTCTTTGGTAATCCTGTGTTGTTGTACCAAGAGAAATGCAAGGATAGTGCCAGAAAGGAACAAATGATATATATTATTGATAATTCAATGGGTTGTGAAAAAAGACTCATCCATAACCGTTTGAAACCCGGAAAAAACTGCTGTATGGGGTGTCGATCTTTTGACGGTCTTAAAGATTTCCCCGGAGCCCGATCGGGCCGGCAACGGTTCTCATCCCCATGATCACTTCAGTAATCAGCTCGGCCAGATCCATGTCCAGCATTTTGGCACCGGTTTCAATAACAGATCGGTCAACACCGGCGGCAAAGCTTTTATCCTTCCATTTTTTTTTAACCGATTTGGCAGTGATATCCAGAATACTTCTGGAGGGCCTGACAAGAGCGGCGCTCGCTACAAGCCCGGTGAGTTCATCAATGGCATACAGGGTCTTTTCCAGGGTGGTTTCCGGCTTCACGTCGGTACAAAGACCCCATCCATGGCTGACGACCGCCCGGATGTATTCCTCGGGCCAGTCATGTGCGTTGAGGATTTCTTTTGCCTTGATGCAATGCTGGTCCGGGAACATTTCATAATCAATGTCATGAAGCAGTCCGATGATTTTATACATCTCAACATCCTCATTGTATTTCTGCGCAAAATGACCCATGACGGCCTCGACCGCGAGCGCGTGCCGGATCAGGCTGTCTTTTTTGTTGTATTGTTTCAGCAGGGTGAATGCATCTTCTCTTGAGGGGGTGCGTGTGTTCATGGTAATTCCTTTTTATATCGTTGCTTTTTTTTCATGATTCTGTAATATCCTCCTTAACGCTAATGGGAGGAATAGTCAACGGTTGTTTAAAAGCAAAAACATATCCGGTCACCGTGCTTTATGTCAATGCACTAATATCGCTTTTTGCTCCTGGCGGGAACGGATTTTTGCCGTTGCTTATTTTTTGTTCATGCTGGCCATCAGCATCCCTTTTCTGTTGAACGGGTATCAGGCATTTTTGTATTCAAGATGGCAGTTGATGCTGGTGTATACCATATCCTATGCATTGATGGCCGGCCTTTTTTTTTATGGCACTATTCCGTTCCGGGTCAGGGTATGGTCCGGTGTTCTGGTGTTTTTTTTATCAGGACTTTTACCCCATTTTTCAGATCAACCCTGGTATGAAGAAATTCGCATTTTTTTGGCTTTCAACACCATTTTCATCGTTGCCCTGGCCGTAT
>JAABSK010000492.1 GCA_011390435.1 Desulfobacteraceae bacterium
GAGCGGGAATAACTCAGTGGTAGAGTGCGACCTTGCCAAGGTCGAAGTCGCGGGTTCAAATCCCGTTTCCCGCTCCACACAACAAGGCGGCTTGGCCAAGTGGTAAGGCGACGGCCTGCAAAGCCGTTATTCTCCGGTTCAAATCCGGAAGCCGCCTCCACGATAAAATCAAGGGTTTGGAAGAAATTCCAAGCCCTTTTTTGATGAAGGTCTGTTCTTTAAGGAATACCAGAGAGAAATTTTGAACCCATTGGTTGACAATGCGCTGCTGGCACAGGAAGATCAGCGCTTCGAGGCTGAGTACCGCCTGAATTTTATCCAGGGAGAAACAAAACCCCGGTCCATTGGAAGGCCGTTTTTTCTGTACAGCCCCTGTGCGGCCGCAGGGATTCTTCTGGTTCACGGATTAATGGCTGCACCTGAAGAGGTGCGGCAATGGGCTGAGTTTTTGCATTCAAAGGGGTATTGTGTGTATGCACCCCGGCTTGCCGGACACGGGACGTCCGCAAAAGACCTTTCCGGACGGCGATATACAGACTGGCTGGATTCTGTGAACACCGGAATTGCGATTTTGAAAACCTGCTGCAAAAACGTGAGCATTGGGGGGTTTTCAACCGGCGGCGGGCTGGCCCTTTACACGGCCATTCATCAGCCGGACGTTTTTGATGCGGTGATTTCTGTCAGTGCTCCCCTCCATTTTAAAGGGATGGGGCACCATTTTGTCAATGCCATTCATGCATGGAACCATTTGGTCTGTCGTCTGGAAATGCCGCATCTGGCAAGAATGTATGCCCGCAATTACCCGGACAATCCGTACATCAACTACCACCGTTGCCCCATCAGCGGCATTGTTGAGGTTAAAAAACTGATGAGCGCCGTGTATCAGGAACTTCCGCAGCTCAGGATCCCGGCATTGATTCTTCAGGGGAAAAATGATCCCAAGGTGGACAGCCGCAGCGGCAAACGAATTTTTCATCGCATCCCGCATCCTCTGGCACAATACCAGGAGATTGATTTTCATCTCCATGGCGTGGTCCGGGGAGCTGTGGCGCAAAAGGTTTTTGATGCGGTGGAAACATTTTTGAATACGATTTATCCATCCAGCCACAAACCCCTTGACTGATCCGCACGGTTTACATACCATGTCCGGTAATATGGAAAAAAGATTTGAAGCATTTGAACGGATGTTCAATCCGAAGAGCATTGCCGTTGTCGGGGTGTCTGCTGAAGGGTTCGGGTTTGGCCGCGGAATCCTGCTCTCTTTAGTGTCAATGGGATATGCTGGAGAGTTGTATCCGGTAAATCCCAGTGGCGGGACCATCTCCGGCCGGAAACTTTACCCGTCCATTGAAGCGATCCCGGAACCCATTGATTTTGCGATTATTGCTGTTCCTGCCCGAAAAGTTCCGGATGCGCTTGAATCCTGCCGGAAAAAGGGCGCAGTTGCAGCAGAGATTCTCTCTTCCGGTTTCACTGAAGTCGGTACGGCTGAAGGTATTGATCTGGATCGGCAGATTCAGCAGATTGTTGCAAAAGGTATCCGGGTGATCGGTCCCAATTGTTTCGGTATTTACTGCCCTGAATCCGGTCTGACAATGCTTCCAGGCCCGGATCTCTCCCGCAGATCCGGACCGGTGGCATTCCTGTCTCAAAGCGGGGGGCTTTCCATTGATTTTGCCTATCTGGGAAAGTGGCGGGGAATCTACTTTTCTAAAATGATCAGTTTCGGCAACGGGTGTGATCTGCGGGAGACGGAACTGCTTGAATATCTTTGCCAGGACGATGCCACCAGTGTTATCTGCCTGTATGTTGAAGGTGTCACCAATGGCAGGGCGTTTTTAACGGTTTTGCGAAAAGCTGCCGCGAAAAAACCGGTCATTGTCATGAAGGGCGGGTTGTCTGATGCCGGTGGCCGTGCAGTGGCAAGCCATACCGCTTCCATGGGCGGAAGCCGTAAGATCTGGTCGGCTGCCTTGAAGCAATGCAATGTGGTGCAGGTGGAAAGCCTTCAGGAGATGGCAGATGCTGCCCTGGCTTTTTCCATGCTGCCGCTTGGCATATACAGATCCCTGACAGTGGTGGGTGGCGGCGGTGCTCTTGGTGTGAATGCAACAGATATGGCAGAACCCTTAGGGCTGTCCACGCCTCCGCTTGCATCCGCTCTCCAGGAAAAAATACGCAACATCCTGCCCCAGCCAGGGTCATCCCCGGTCAATCCCATTGATATCGCCAACCCTTTTGTGCCGCCGGATATTCTCGAGCAGACTCTTTTATATGCAGGTGCAGACGAAAATATTCACCTGCAGGTCATGATTCAGCTGCTGCCGTCATATCAATCCCTGGCCTCAATGCTCGGGGAAAAATCACTGCGCAGGGTCGTGCCGCTGGAAGGCCTTGCCCAGGCCTGCAGCAATGCCATTCAGATCAGCGGCAAGCCTGTTGTCATGATTTTACCCAATTATAAGCAGGAAGCTTCTGCAATAGAGATCGAAGCGGTGATCCGTGAGGCACGGCAGCTGTTCTTA
>JAABSK010000493.1 GCA_011390435.1 Desulfobacteraceae bacterium
GACCGAATCCCAAAGCTAAGCCTAAAATCAGCGCAATGAACATTTGAAAATAAGCGGGATGGGATGCAGGCACCGCCAGGGCCACGCCCCGGTTGCACAGAAACAGTCCGGCCATGGGATTCAGTGCCTGCCGGGGACCCGGGAACATTTCATAAAACAGGGCGTACCAGAAAAACAGCTGCAGCAGAACCGGAATGTTCTGCATCACCTCGATGTAGATTATGGCCAGTTTTTTGACCAGCCAGTTGGTGGACAATCTTGCAACGCCGATGAACAGACCGATGATCAAACACAAAATCATTCCGATGAAAGAGACTTTCAGTGTATTGAGCACGCCCACGAGCAAGGCTTTCGCATAGGTGTCCGACGCAGAATACTCAATCAGGCTTTCACCGATTTCAAAGGCGGCCTCTCTTTCCAGAAAACCGAATCCAGAGGCGATGGATTGTTTCTCCATGTTGACCAGGGTATTGTTCACCAGATACCAGGCCAGCAATCCCACCATCAGACAGGTTGCGATCTGGAATCCGATAGCCCGTTTTCCGGGATCCAGCCAGAAAGGCACTTTTTGTTCTGATTCAGAAGGTGTCATGGTGCAGATGGTTCTTTCCATTCATAGAGAGGTCTGATATCGGGCGCCCTGGATGATTGGATCCGGAGCGCCCGATACTGAGGGTGTCTTTTTGGGTTCAGATCAGAAAAAAGTCTACCTGATGGGAGAAGCGTACATCAGGCCGCCATCGGTCCACAGGGCATTCAGACCTCTGGGGATGCCCAGGGGAGTATCGGGGCCGACATTTCTTTCAAATATTTCGCCGTAGTTGCCCACCTGTTTAACAATGTTGTATGCCCATTTGTTGTCCAGGCCCAGCATTTCGCCCATTCCCGGGGTAACACCCAAAAAGCGTTTGATTCCCGGATTTTCGGATTCGAGCATGTCATCCACGTTTTTGGAGGTAATGCCGAATTCTTCCGCTTCGATCAATGCCATCATGGTCCAGTTGACAATATCAAACCATTGATCGTCTCCATGCCGGACCACCGGGGCCAGCGGTTCTTTGGAAATGACTTCCGGCAACAGCACATAATCCGCTGGATTGGGAGCCACTGACCGGTTGCCTGCCAGCTGGGACAGATCGGATGTCAGTGCATCGCACCGGCCCGCAAAAAACGCCTTGTTCAGCTCTGCCGTGTTTTCAATGACCACGGGAGACCATGTCATACTGTTGGCCCGGAAAAAATCAGCTGCATTCATTTCCGTGGTGGTGCCGGGGAGGACACAAACCGTGGCACCGTCCAGTTCTTTGGCACTTTTGACACCCAGTGCCTTGGGAACCAGAAATCCCTGGCCGTCATAGTAGTTGGGCTGAACAAAATTCAATCCGGACTGAGTTTCCCGGGAAAAGGTCTGGGTAGTATTTCTGCACAGTACGTCAATCTCTTTGGACTGAAGGGCCGGCAACCGCTGAACCGCTGTCAGGGCCGTGAATTTGACTTTGGATGCATCGCCGAATACCGCTGCGGCAATGGCTTTGGCCGTGTCCACATCCAGACCTTTCATCTCGCCTTTGTCATCGGGCATACCGAACCCGAACAAGCTGCCGTTGATGCCGACATCAACATAGCCCTTGGCTTTGACATCATCCAGTGTACCGGCCATGGCCATGGCGGACATGGCAAGAACGCTGATACAAGCAACGACCATTTTAAGTGGTTTCATGAATCCTTTCCTCCTGTGGTTTAAGGGTTACAACATTAACGTGGGGGTGAATACGAAATTAACCTACCATGTATTAGCACACCCCGGCAAATTATCAAGATTTTTTTCGGTTATTTCAGGTTGTAAATCAGGGAGTCCGGGTAAAAATTAGGGAAAACGCCGTATTTGTGTTGAAGACAGAACCAAAAAAGCGTAAAATGCCAGCATGAAAAATCCAATGAAATTGTTCAGAGAACCGGTCAACGCCCTGTCCCATATGGCGGGGAGCCTGGCATCCCTTGCCGGCCTGACGCTGATGGTGGTCATGGCGGCTACTGAAGCCGATGCCTGGCATGTGGTGTCTTTTGCCATTTTCGGCACCACGCTGGTATTCATGTATACGGCCAGTTTTCTTTACCACGGACTGCAATTGTCAGCAAAAACTTTGGCCATTTTTCGCCGTATCGACCACATCATGATTTTCCTGGTTATTGCCGGGTCATATACGCCTTTGTGTCTGGTCCCGCTTCGGGGCCCCTGGGGCTGGTCGCTGTTCGGCACCATATGGGGAATCGCTGCGGTGGGAATCGTGCTGAAGCTGTTCTGGATGAATCTTCCCCGCTGGATCTCCACTTTGATCTACCTGGGTATGGGGTGGCTGTGCATGGTGGCGGTCTATCCACTGGTACAAGTTCTGGAACCGGCCCCGCTTGCATGGCTGGCGCTGGGCGGTTTGTTCTACAGTATCGGGGCCGTGGTGTATACCTTCAAAAAACCGGATCCATTTCCAAAGGTGTTCGGTTTTCACGAAATCTGGCATATCTG
>JAABSK010000494.1 GCA_011390435.1 Desulfobacteraceae bacterium
TGCCCGGAAAAAGTCGTGTCCAGTGCCACATCCGTCAAATGCAGATTCAGTGTATAAATCCTGGTTTCAAAAGGGGATGAATTGGCTGTATCGACAAAAGAAATCGTGGCGTCCTGAATCTCAAGATCGTTGAGCACCAGTTCAAACCCTGGTGCCAGTGCATTGCCAGCTGGCGCGGTTTCCTGCCCAACAGCTGCTGACGGCGACTCCGCCCCTGACAATGCCGCAGCCTCAGACGGAATTGATGCTATATCCGGACCGGTTGATGGTGCAGGCGCATCGTTCCGCTCCAGAAGGGTAAGCTGTCCGCTGTCATCCCTTTCCAGATGAAGCTCGGGCCGGGAGAGGCCAATCCTGGATATCACCACCTTTTTTTTGAATATATCCGATGACAGCAGATCCAGATTCAAAGACGGCAGACGCAGAACCTCCCTGCCCTGCCTGTCCTGAAGATGAAGGTTTCTGGCTGCAGCCTTCCCGGAAATCAGAAGAACGGGTGTGTCTTTCGACGCCATCCGGTATTCAGCATCCAGATCCAGATCCAGGCCCAGATTTTTGAGCACCAATGGCGCGGGCATCTCCAGGTATGCCATGTAATGCAGGGCATCAACAGCGGTTGCTGTTAAACTCGCTGTGGCAGCGCTGTCCTCGGCAAAAGGGGTTGCCGTGGCTGCAATATTGAATGCAGCATCTTCCAGAAAAAAACTCAGGGTCAACCGGGCAGGTTCATATCGTTGTTCCGCCCGGTTGGTCAGGCTGGTGAGCAAAAGATCGATACCGGTGACCTGGTGAACGGTGTCTTTGGCCTGATCCGTCACCTGTATTCTGCCCTGATTGATCTCAAGGTGTTTGAGCATAAAATCCATCGTACCGGCAGTGGTTTCTTCCGGCTCCGGCCGGGATGGACCGGATACAATGTCGGAAATATTCAGTGACTGATCCGCGTGGCGGACAATGTGAACAAACGGCGAATCAACAGCCACGCTGGACACCACCGGGCTGAGAAAAAAGATCGATGTCAGGCTCAGGTTACTGTACAGCCGGTCAGCAGAAAAAAGCACCTCTCCTGCAGAATCTTCAATAATGATCCGATGAACAGCAGCGCTCAGGGTATAGGGATTTACAGATAATTTTTGAATGCTCACCGTTCTGGACAGGGCACCGGACAGTTTATCCGCCAGAAAGTCTTTCAGGAAAAACGGCAGAACCCAGAACCCGATCACCGTATAAAGCACCAGGGCAATGCCAGCTCCTGCCAGTATTTTTTTGAAACGCGGGGATAACCGGGTCATAACAAACCTCCTGTCAGATAATGCCAAAAAGGGGTTGACCTTCCCGTCCCAGGGCATCAACCTGTTCAGCGATTTTGGGATCTTCCAGCAGCGGTGCTGAATGAAAGGGTTTGCTTCTGGCATCAATGATCAGGGGCGGTCGGCATTGCCAGTGCCTGAAAACGATTTCAGAATCAAGCCCGTAAATATCATGGGAAGGATTGGATCGTAAAAAAGTGACCCACAGAAAATTGGAAAATGTCCGGGCAGCAAATGCAGAATCATCTGCCACCACCAAAAGCGGCAGAGTGTCAAGCTTTTCAAGGTGCTTCAGGTGATCCGTCAATTGTGCCATCTCAACAGCAGCTGTCTCATAGCTTTCAAAAACAGGCCCCTGTATCACAGCAATGCCCGGCGCTGCCATCTGCGGGCAGCAAAAATGTTGGGGCAAAGAAAACCCTGCGGGCAGTTCCCTGGCAAGACTGCGTTTTTTCTCACCTGCTGCTGCCAGGACCAGTTTGGAGCCCTGGTTGATGTTCCGGGTTGAATAATCCAGGGTGTCCATGGTGGTCCGGGTGAAAAAATGCAGATCATTTTGAAAATCAACCCGCTCCAGCATATGGATAAAAACATCTTTTTCCGCACTCACATCCAGGTGGGGGTTGTCTTCATGGGCAAAGATAAACAGGTATTTTGCCAGTGAAAGCTGACCGGTTCCCAGTATCCGCAAGGCATGGGTCAGCAGTTCCCTGGGGCGGCGCTGTTCATATGGCAGATACCGTTCGTGGGCTTTGGCCAGAAGCAGCGGGTGCACACCGGCATCATCCACTGCATTGACTGCGCTGACGCCGGGGATGGCATCCTGAACAGCAGACCGGGTGATTTCATGGATCAGGCGACCGAAAAAAGTGTCCTCCTGTGGAGGACGGCCCACCACAGTAAACGGAAAAACAGCATCTTTTCTGTGAAAGACCGACTCCACCCGAAGATAGGGGTAGTCATGGGCAAGGGAGTAATATCCCAGATGGTCGCCGAACGGCCCCTCTTTTTTTGTACGTCCGGGCACGATGGTTCCGGTGATGCAAAAATCCGCATCTGCCGAAATGACATGCCCCTTGTCTTTGACATACCTGAAATTCCTGCCGGCAAGGGCACCGGCAAAAGCGATTTCCGGCACGTTTTCAGGCAGCGGCATGACAGCGGCCAAGGTGTGCGCCGGCGGACCACCGATAAAAATACTGACTTTCAGGGGA
>JAABSK010000495.1 GCA_011390435.1 Desulfobacteraceae bacterium
ATCGGGAATTATAGCGTTAACAAAGAGTCTGGCCCTGGAATGGGCACGGTACAACATCCGTGTTAACTCCATTGCTCCTCATTATCTGGAAACCGACTTGACAAAAGGATTGCAAGAGTCTGAAAAACTCCACACCGCCCTGGTGAAGCAGATCCCGCTGGGGAGGTTTGGAAAGCCGTCAGAAGTTTTCGGGGCGGTATTATACCTGTCTTCCAATGCTTCAACCTTCACCACAGGCACTGTCATTCCAGTGGACGGCGGTTATCTGGCCCGGTAGCTGGTTCTCTGTTTAAAAAAAAATCAGGTGCTGCATGATCGCCTGCTGGTGAAGGGGACGGTTTTACAGGATGTAATAAAAAAGCAGAAGGCCTGAACCCAGAATACTGTCACATAAAACCAACCCCAAAAGTAAATTGCAACTTTCGCTGATATCAAACAAATATCGGGTTACAATAGGCCCTCTTGAGAGGCCCTATTGGGCCGCCGGTGGATTGCTGCCCCGTTTGCCGGTGCAACCACAGCAGAAGGGGCAGTTGTTTTTCAGGATCGAATCTCAACCAGCTTTTTCGAAAGCGCTTTTGAATCTCCAACAAAGATGCACTGAGTGGGACAAGCCTTGCTGCAGGCTGTTTTCCCGTCATTTTCATGTCTGTTGATACACAGATCACATTTTACGGCAAATTCGGTTTCTTCATTGAACTGCATGGCACCAAACGGACATGCCTCAATACAGGCCTGACAACCGATACACTCATCTTCGGTTATGAGTACAATCCCATTTTCGTTTTTGTAAATAGCCTCGGTGGGGCAGGCTTCCCGGCAGGGCGCAGTTGCACAGTGGTGGCAATATACGGGGATGTAATCAGGACTTTTTTCCAGCACCTGAACCAGCCGCGGGCCAACACCCAGAGAGTGCTCCTGTTTGCAGGCAACCTCACATGCATGGCATCCCATACAGTCTTCTTTAAAAAATATCAATGATGTCTTTGCCATCTTACTTCCTCCTTTATTCATCTGAGACTGTGAATATGTGTTTTTTTTTAAAATTATCATTCAGTTAAGCAATTTGTCTTTCCTCTGACACAGCGGACATGGTAAGCATTTGTCTTGTAATAACTGAGCAGATAGGCACCATCAAACATCATGATCCAGGCATTTTGAGTGTTTTTTCCAAACGTTGTTGATGACCAGTAGGACAGCGTATCTTTAAAGGGAATTTCCTCACGCATGACCGGCCTGTAGCGGCTTCTGTCCAAAAGACTTTCCATCTCCCTGATCGTGGGAAGCCTAAAATCCTGCCGATGGTTCAAGGACAGTGATCCGGCATACTTAACAGCGTCATGCCAGCTCATTTTCCCCGGCGATTTAATCTGCCATTCAAGCCCTGTCAAAGGGTCCGGCCATATCTGCTTTTTTTCAGACAGGCGAGACATTGCACAGGCAATTCCTCAAATTGGTAGAACCTATGGCAGGATCAAGTGTTTCATAGGCATTATCCATGAGGAGGTTAATATTAGATATATCCCAGCCGTGTCCCGGGCCTTCCATTTCCGGATACCACCAGCCATGTTCTGCCACAATCACCCTGGGATCAATCCATTTATTGAGCTTTGCCTTTTCTTTTATTTTACCCCGGGGTGATTCTATCCAGACCCAGTCTCCTTCTTTTATATTTTCTTTTGCCGCTGTATCCGGATGTATCTCCACAATGGGATCAGGCCTGATTTCTCTTAACCAGGGCTGCATGCGATTTGCAGAATGAAAGAAGGTCGGTGTCCGTAAGCCGGCATTTAATATATAGGGAAATTTTTCCAGCAGTTCCGGTTTGGAAACAGGGCTTTCAGGAAGCTCGGTATATTTGGGCAAAGGATCATATCCCCATTTCTCCAATACGGTTGAATACAATTCAACCTTACCGGTAGGTGTAGAAAATCCCCTTTCCTTATATTTATGGTAAACCATCTCACCCTTAAGAAACCCTTTTTTCTTAAATTCTTCCCAGGTTAACCCGGCAGGCTCCAGAAGATAATCCAGGGAATCTTCCACAGTGGGCCACCATTCCTGGCCCATTTTTTTACCCAGTTCCAGGAATATTTTGTGATCCTGCCAGCATTCACCGATTTCAACACACTTTTGCCGTGCGATGACAAACCCATGGCGTTTCCAGTTATCTGCCACATGGTCCTGTTCAAGCCAGGTCCCTGCGGGCAGGAAGATATCCGCCAGCTCGGCTGTCGGTGTCAGGAAAAAATCGATGACAACAAGGAATTCCAATTTTTTCAAAGCGCCGTAAGCTTCCTTTGCATTAGCCCTTGTCATGACAGGGTTTGTTCCGCACAAAAGGCCTGCTTTGAGTTGGTATGGTTTTCCTGTCAAAATGGAGTCCCAGGCTTTTTTGGGATTGATGAGGGCAACTCTTCCCCCCAGTTTAAACTGATCTCCTCCCAGCCGCTTGGCCAGTTGATCTTTGGATAAATCCTTATGTCTGGAAAATTCAGATACGGTTCGTGTGGGCGGGTTTAC
>JAABSK010000496.1 GCA_011390435.1 Desulfobacteraceae bacterium
CAAGATCGGGACCCAAAAAATGCCGATCCAGGTGATCGCTGCCTTTGGCATCCTGAAAAAAGCCTGTGCCATGGTCAACCATGACCTGGGGATTTTGGCCGGACCCAAACGGGATGTGATCTGTCAGGTATGCGATGAAATCATCAGCGGCGATCTGGATGATCATTTCCCATTGAAGGTGTTTCAGACCGGTTCAGGCACCCAGACCAACATGAATGTCAATGAGGTGATTTCCAACCGGGCCCATGTGCTTCTGGGAAATGATCTGGAAAGTGGTAAGCGGCTGATACATCCAAATGATGATGCCAATTGCTCCCAGTCCTCCAATGACACCTTTCCCACCGCCATGAATATTGCCGCCTGTACCCAGCTTACGTCCCACACCATTCCGGCGCTGGAAACTCTCAGATCAAGTCTTGAAAAAAAATCAGCAGACTGGAACTCTATTGTCAAGATCGGCCGTACCCATTTAATGGATGCAACCCCCCTGACCCTGGGCCAGGAATTTTCAGGATATGCCGCCATGATCCGCCAGGGCATTGCACACCTGACCCATTCGCTTGCCCATCTGTCCGAACTGGCAGTGGGCGGCACTGCTGTGGGAACCGGTCTGAATGCGCCGCCAGGGTTCGGGATCAGAGTGGCCGGAGTGATCGCCGGGCTGACCGGGCATCCGTTTGTGAGCGCACCCAATAAATTTGAAGCCCTGGCAGCCCACGACGCCCTGGTGGCATCACACAGCGCTTTGAAAACCCTGGCCGGCAGCCTGATGAAAATCGCCAATGATATCCGTCTGCTGGGATCTGGTCCGCGCTGCGGCATCGGTGAACTGCTGCTGCCGGAAAATGAGCCGGGTTCATCAATTATGCCGGGAAAGGTCAATCCTACTCAGACGGAAAGTTTGACCATGGTCTGTGCCCAGATTATGGGCAATGATGTTGCCGTCAGTGTCGGCGGTGCAAGCGGGCATTTTGAGCTGAACGTGTTCAAGCCGTTGATGATTGATAATTTTCTATCATCCGCCCGATTGCTGGGGGATGCGGTTCTTTCTTTCAGCCGCTATTGTTTGGCAGGTCTGGCTCCCAACACAGCCGTCATCGCAAAACACCTGCGCCACTCACTGATGCTGGTCACCGCCCTCAGTCCACATATCGGTTATGAAAATGCTGCACAGATTGCCAAAAAAGCCCATGAACAGAACACCACACTCAAACAGGCAGCTCTTGATCTGGGCCTGGTTTCTGAACAGGATTTTGATCAGTGGGTTGTCCCTGAGAATATGACCCGTCCCCGGTGAGAGGGGCCTGAAATTCTCAAGGAACTCCCGGAAAAATCAGGCGTACATGCAACGATCGCCGTTTGTCCTGATGACTTTTTCGGGGATCGATGTCAGAATCGACAGCATAAAACAATGCAGGAATGGCAATATCTCAAGGAGAAAATAGTATGGAACAACGCGTCGCCCTGTTTGAACCCTATCCATTTAAAAAAGGACAGAAAATACGGATTCAAGGATCGAAACGGTCCGGAGACTGGGAAGTTGTCGATGTGACTGATGCCAAAGTTACCTTGAAATGTCCCATCTCAAAAAAAGAATTTACCTGGGACCGGTTTTGTTATTTTGTTGAGGAGAAACACACGGTCTGGCCTGAAGACTGATTCTGCAGAAAGGACGATGATTCATGAAACTGATACTGGTGATGGCGGCAACGCTGGATGGTAAAATTGCGCGAGGCTCCATGGAGCGTATTGACTGGACCGGGAAGGCTGACAAGCAATATTTTGTCCGGCAGACCAAAAAATCCGGGGTCATGATCATGGGGTCGAAAACATTTGATACGATTGGAACGGTGTTGCCGGGCCGCAAAAGTATTGTGATGACCCGCGATAAAACACGGATCAGCCATGACCCGGATCTTGTGTTTACGGCTCAGTCACCTGAAGCGATCCTGGCAGATCTTGAAAGTCAGGGATATGCATCAGCCTGTCTGATCGGCGGATCTGTGATCAATGGTCTTTTCATGGCAAAACATTTGATTGATGAGGTCCACCTGACCCTTGTCCCTAAAGTGTTCGGCCAGGGCCTGTCCCTGTTTGACCGGTTTCTGGATGCGCAGCTTGTGCTTCTGGAGATCCAGAAGCTTGAAGACAACAGCCTGGTGTTGCGATATCAGGTGGACCAGTCAAAAAAATGATGCATCAAAAAATTGATAATGGCTGGTATATGGTTGCTGCCAGTTTTCTGCTGTGCTTTCTTTTTGCCGGGGCTGGTTTCTATTCGTTCAGTATTTTCATCCGGCCCATTGAATCAGAGTTCGGCTGGAGCCGGTCAGCGATTTCCATGACGATGTCGATTTATCTGGTGGTGGGTGGGTTGATGGGGCCGTTTGTCGGCCAGATAGTCCAGCGTTTCGGTCCCAGAAAAGTCATGTGGGTCAGTGCATTTTTTGCAGGGATCTGTTTTATGCTGGTCAGCCTGACGCAGTCGCTGTGGTATTTTTATACGGTGTATGCCCTGCTGGC
>JAABSK010000497.1 GCA_011390435.1 Desulfobacteraceae bacterium
CCGACTCCCCGCTGACCCTTCAGGAAATCGGGGAAACCTACAATATCTCCCGGGAACGGGTTCGCCAGGTTGAAAACAATATTTTAAAAAAAATGAAAGCGTTTTTCAAAAAAGACATGCCTGATTTCGACATGTACGACCATACCCGATAACCCAACCGATACAGGGTGATTTTTTTCATGACCAAGGCTACGATTCATATTCTCTTTGTTTTATTGATCCTTTTGAGTGTATCTGGTTGCAGCCGCATACAGCACGCGCCGGTAGCCCCGGCCGACACTTTTCCGGCTGAACCGACTTCGAACAAACCGTCCTGTCCTGACGACACGTTCCCCCCCGGGACACCGGCCCGTGATCCTCAGATGTCCGCCCGATACCATTATCTCACGTTTCTGATGCTGCACCGCCAGAACCAGATCGATGCCGCCATGGCAGCCCTTGAAAAAGCCATTACTTTAGATCCTGACGCGTCGTTTCTCAAACGGGACCTGATCCGGATTTATCTAGGCACGGATCAGGAGGAAACTGCGTTGGCTCTGGCTGAATCGCTGGTGGCAGAAAACCCAGATGATGTGGAAAACTTGCTTTTGCTGGCCCGCCTGAAAAAAGATGACGCCCGTGAAAAAACCATGCACCCGCTGTTGCAGCGCATTCTTGAACTGGACCCGGACAACAGAGAAACCTATCTGCGGCTGGGCAAAATTTATATGGAGAACCAGCAGATTCCGGAAGCTTTGGAACTGTTCTCCCGAATGGCAGACCGTTTGCCGGACTATTATGTGGCCCATTTTTATCTGGGGGAAGCCCATTTTCTTTCCGGGAACTACAAAGAGGCGGAACAGGCGTTTCAAACGACCATTGACCTGGAACCGGCTCTGATCGAACCCCGATTGCGACTGGTGGACATCCTTCAGGACCCGGAGAACCCGGCCGATGATTCAGATCCTGACAAAATCCTTGCCATGTATGAACAGATACTTGACATTGAACCAGAAAATGAACGGGCCCTGCTGGAAACCGCACGGCTGAATCATCAAACCGGACAAACGGACCTGGCGGCACAACAGTTCATCGACCTGGGGAATCAGGCCCGACACGATAACCGCCTGCTTATGACGGCAGTGGATCTTTATTTGTCTCAAAACCGATATGCAGATGCGGTGATTGTGTTTTCAGGGATGCTTGCAGCAGATCCGGACAATGACAATTTCAATTTTTTTCTGGGCATGGCCCATGAATCCAGTGAGCAACCGGAACAGGCCATCAAGCAATATCTCAAAGTCTCACCGGCGCATCCTCAGTATAAAAAAGCCCTGTTGACCATCGGTTTTCTGTACCGGGAGATCGGCCAGACTGAAAAAGCAGTGACGTTCCTGGAGCAGCATTACCAAAAGGCACCTGACGACATTGATTTCATCACCTATCTAGCCGCGTTTTATGAAAATGAAAACCAGTTGGAAAAGGCCATGACCCTGCTTTCCAAAGGACTGGAAAATGCTCCGGAAAACACCGCTTTGCTGTTCCGCTTAGGCGCAGTCCAGGACAAGGCCGGGCTCAAGGAGGAGAGTATCGCCACAATGAAAGAAATCATCCGTCTGGATCCGGAAGATGCTTCGGCACTCAATTATCTGGGCTATACCTATGCAGATCTGGGGATTCACCTGGATCTGGCGGAAACACTCGTTAGAAAAGCGCTGGAAATCAAACCGGGTGACGGGTATATTTTAGACAGCATGGGATGGGTGTATTTTCAACAGGGTAAATTTGACAAAGCCGTGGGGTATCTGGAACGGGCCGCTGAACTGACCGATTATGAGACCATCATTGCAGCCCATCTGGCAGATGCCTATGTCAAAACCGGACAGCTGCTCAAAGCGCTCAAGACCTACCATAAAGCATTGGCCCATGCCCAGGAATCAGACACTGAACTCATTTCTCAGGTCACTGAAAAAATCAGGGTTCTGGAGCAGCAGATACCGAATCCGGATACGCTAAACTCAAATACTGTGACCCCATGAAATCTCTGTCCGCTCTTTTTTTTGTCTGCCTGCTGTGTTTTGCCTGTCTGTCCGGATGCGGTGCCCCGCGACCCCAGACCGATCCTGCCTTGGATGCTGCAGCCCATGACTCCGCAGAAAAAGTGAGCACCTTGAACCAGGATATCGTCACCAGCAAAGGGACGGGTCATCTGCGCATGGAAACACCCAAGGGTATCCAGACGTTTCAGATGGCCTGGGCCGCGCAGTCACCGGACCGGGTCCGCCTCACATTCACGGCCCTGGCCAGCCCCGTGGAAACCATTGTCGCAGACGGCAACGAGGTCACGTTTGTTTCTCACACCGGCCGCCACAAGCCCCATACCACAACATCCAGTGATCCGGATCTGGCACCTTTCACCGGTGTGCCGTTGAAACTGTCCGACCTGATCCGCGTGCTTTTGGGGCAGATTCCCATCCAGCGGTTCAGCGATGCCTGGTTTTCTTCTGAAGACCGGTCCCGAATTCAGCTTCACAGAAAATTG
>JAABSK010000498.1 GCA_011390435.1 Desulfobacteraceae bacterium
CTTTTATACCCTTCAGGGTGAGGCAGCCGGTGCCCAGGCACTTTCCAATTTCGATACCATGCTGGCCCCTTTTGTCCGGGCAGACAACCTTGATTATGCGGGTGTCAAACAGGCCATGCAGGAATTCATTTTTAATATCAATGTACCGACACGGGTGGGCTTCCAAACCCCTTTTACGAACATCACCATGGATTTGGTTGTACCATCCAACCTTAAAGATTCTCCCGTTATTGTCGGTGGCCAGTATCAGGAAAAAACCTATGCTGATTACCAGATAGAAATGGACATGATCAACGCTGCATTTGCTGATGTCATGATGGAAGGGGATGCCAAAGGCCGGGTGTTCACTTTTCCCATTCCAACCTACAACATCACCAAGGATTTCGACTGGGACAATCCCAACCTGGATAACCTCTGGAAAATGACCGGCAAGTATGGAATCCCATATTTTTCCAATTTCATCAATTCAGATATGTCTCCGGATGATGCCCGGTCCATGTGCTGCCGGCTCCGGTTGGATAACAGGGAATTGCACAAAAGAGGCGGGGGCCTGTTTGGTGCCAACCCTTTGACCGGATCCATCGGTGTGGTTACCCTGAACCTGCCCAGAATCGGATATCTGGCAAAAGATGAGGCTGATTTTTTCCAGCGTCTGGATGGCCTGGTTCAGATTGCCGCCGAATCCTTGACCATCAAGCGCAAGATTCTGGAAAACTTTACAGATGGAAGTCTGTACCCTTATTCTCAATTTTATCTGAGAGAAATCAAAGAAAAAACCGGGAAATTCTGGACGAACCATTTTTCTACCATCGGTATCCTGGGCATGAATGAAGCCTGCATCAATTTTATGGATCAGGACATTGCCTCTATAGAAGGCCAGGCGTTTGCCGTGCGTGTCATGGACCATCTGCGCCGGCAAATTGAAACCATCCAGGCAGAAACCGATGAAATCTACAACCTGGAAGCCACGCCTGCAGAAGGCACCACCTATCGGTTTGCCATTATGGATAAAAAGCAGTTTTCAGGGATCATCTGCGCCAATGAAAAACAGTTCCAGGATGGCAGTGACCCCTTCTACACCAATTCAACCCAGCTGCCGGTCAATTACACCGATGATCTGTTTGAAACCCTTGATTTGCAGGATGAATTGCAGATCAAATACACCGGTGGGACCGTCCAGCATTTGTTTTTGGGCGAACAGGTAAGTGATATTTCGACTGTCAAAAAACTGATCCGGACCATCTCAAACAATTACCGGTTGCCGTATTTTACCCTGACCCCCACATTCTCAATTTGTCCGGGCCATGGATACCTCCCGGGAGAACATCACACATGCACCACATGTGGCGTTGAGACTGAAGTATATTCCCGGGTGGTCGGATATCTCCGGCCCGTTAAACAGTGGAATAACGGCAAACAAACTGAGTTTTACATGAGGAAAACATCAGTTATTGAGCAGGAAGGAGAAGCAACGAAAAGAAACGCAGCATAAAACATCCAACCAATAAAGGAGATTTTTCATGATACCTTACGGAGTGCCAAAAGAAAAGAATGCATCTGAATCCAATCGTACAAATATCCTTTGTTATGGCTTGAAGCCCGGTCCTGATCGGGCAGGAAAATATGGAGAAACCAGGGACCCTTTCAGAAACACCACTGTTAAAAAGAAAATCAGGCGGCTTTGGAAAAAAAGAGAAAGATCCTCTGTAAAAACCATGATCGCCAAAGAAATTTGAGAACCAAATAATAAAGGAGGCAACAAATGGCTGAGTCAAAACGAATCATAGAAAATGTCTGGCCGATATGGGAATTTGAATGCCCGGAATGTCAAACATTTCACCAGATTGATGATGTCGAGTTCGGGCCCCTTGAAGTGATCCCGTACGGAGATTCCGCTGAATTCCGCTGTGCCAATTGTGACACGGAATATGTTGTCAAAAAACCAGAATTATAACCAGTATTAAAGGAGAACCAAAAAATCATGGGTTTGCTTTCATCAAGCCAGACAATTGTAAGATATCAGGTTGAAAAGGTATCGGATACCGATGCCCTGGAAATCATCAGAAAAGGCCTGACGGCCAATTCAATGTCAACCATGCCGGATGAATATTCAGAAATGCAGATAGGCTGGGTGCCTTTCGAGAATCCTTACGTGATCGACTTCGAAGGTACTGATTTCCAGTTTGGTAACCTCTTTGTCTTCTCATTGCGGATCGACCAGAAAAAGATCCCTGGCAAACTGTTCAAGCAGCAGGTGGCCATGAAGATTAATGAAAAACTCAAGGAAACCGGCCGGGAGTTTTTGTCCCGAAACGAAAAAAGTGAAATCCGGGAATTGATCCAGGAAGATCTTTTAAGAAAAACCCCGTTCACACCCAATGTGTATGAGTTGGTCTGGGATTATGATAAGGGCAATCTTTATTTCTTTGCCGGCCAGAAAGCTGCATGTGAACACCTGGAAACCCTGTTCCTGAAAAGCTTTGAGCGCAAACTCATTCCGCTTTTC
>JAABSK010000499.1 GCA_011390435.1 Desulfobacteraceae bacterium
TGGAGTATCCCTGGGTATTCAACCGGTTATGTCGATCCCCCGGAAAGATACTGGATGCAGGGTCAGCGTTGAACTACCGGTTCCTCATCCAAAGGCCCCCCTTGAAGGACAGCCAATTGACGATTATGACCCTGGCCCCTGAAAAAAGATGTTTCTGGAATGAATCCATTTCATATGTCTTTGGTGATCTGAGGCAAACCAATTTCAAGGAATCGGCTTTTGACACGGTGATCAGTATTTCAACAATTGAACATATCGGTCTTGACAATACCCTGATTTACACCAAAGATTTGTCTAAAAGAGAATCCAACCCCCTGGGATTTTTGCCGGCAGTCAGTGAATTCAAACGGGTGTTGAAACCCGGGGGGGTGTGTTTGATTACCGTTCCTTTCGGGCGCAGGGGACTTTACGGCTGGTATCAGGTTTTTGATCGTGCCCTTGTCATGAAGGTGATAGACACATTCCATCCGGCAGCATATACTGTCGATTATTTCGGTTATATTGCAGACGGTTGGCAGCGGGTTGATGTTAAGGAAATTGAGGATGCCATGTTTTTTGATGTGCATGAGAAAAAACCATTTTTATCGCATTTTCCAGCCGGGGCCGGCGGGCTGGCCTGCATAAGCATGACGCGATGAATTTTGATTATTGGATCAGACGGCTGTCAGGTAAGGCTACCTGCAGGATGGGCAAAGGAAGCAGACTGCTTGCATCAGCCAGGATCAGAAACATTGGCAAAACCAGTCAATGCATCCGGATGGGAAAACATACCATCGTTGGCGGGGAACTGCTGACATTTGCCCATGGCGGAGACATATCGATCGGGGATTGGTGCTATATCGGTGAAGGTGCCAGAATCTGGTCTGCCCGGCGTATCATAATTGGAGACAGGGTATTGATTTCCCATAATGTGAATGTGTTTGATTCATTGACTCACCCGTTACATGCCGGACAACGTCATTGTCATTTCAAAGCGATCGCGCTGTCCGGTCATCCGGCATCCATTGCACTGGATGAGCAGCCGGTGTGCATCGGAGATGATGCATGGATTGGTGCAAATGCCATCATTTCACGGGGGGTGACTTTAGGGGAGGGGGCTGTTGTAGGCGCCGGTGCTGTGGTGACAAATGATGTCCCCGCCTTTACCATTGCTGCCGGGAATCCGGCAAAAATCATAAGGAATCTGGGGCCTGGTGAGCGATAACCATACATTTTTAACCTGGGAAGAGGCGGTAATCCGGCTGAGAAAGCACCCGGATTACAAGCAGCTTGTTTTGGATTGCTATTATGATGACCCGCTCATCAAAGCAGCAGATCGATACTGGAAAAGCAGGGAATGGGAATCTATCAAAAAAATTCTGGCAGTGCCTTTGGAAGGGGTGGGGTGTGCTCTGGATGTGGGCGCCGGTCGTGGCATAGCATCTTTTGCGCTTGCAAAGGAAGGGTTTTGTGTGACTGCACTGGAGCCTGACCCCGGCCATGTGGTTGGCTGCGGGGCGATTCGCTCCCTGGCAAAGGATACAGGGTTACCCATTGAGGTGGTGGAAAATGTGTCGGAAAAACTGCCTTTTGCTGACAATGCGTTTCATATTGTATTTGTCCGTGCAGCCCTGCATCATATGATGCATCTGAATGATGCCTGCCAGGAGTTTTTCCGGGTGCTGAAACCCGGCGGGAGACTTGTGGCAGTCAGGGAGCATGTGATTTCAAAACAAAAAGACCTGGAAGATTTCCTTTCACGCCATCCATTGCACAAATTTTACGGTGGGGAGAATGCCTGTTTGCTGTCAACATATGTTTTGGCCTTGAAACAGTCCGGTTTTCACAATGTTCAAGTGATTTCACCGTGGCAAAGCCCTGTGAATTACGCACCGCATTCATTGAAAAGTTTGAAAAGACAATTATCAGAGAAAGCTGGTCTGGGGATACCCATTTTCAACAATATGATTGATTCGCTGCTCGCCCTGCCCCGGGTATGGGCATTTGCCGTGCCGGTGTTGCAACGCCTTGACAACCGGCCCGGTCGTCTGTATTCATTTGTGGCAAAAAAGGGTTGATATGAGCGCTCAGGTATGGATAACAGGCGCCCGCGGATTCATCGGACGGCACCTTTCGCGATGGCTGGCAGCAAAAAATTACACTGTGGCAGGGATAGGTCATGGTGCCTGGCCTGAGCATGAAAGCCGAAAATGGGGGGTTTCTTTCTGGATCAATGGGGATGTTTCCGCCAGCAATTTACGGCAGATGCAGCAGATTACCGGAGTGCCGGAGCAGATATATCACCTGGCCGGAGGATCCTCCGTGGGCAGCGCATTTGTAAGCCCATATGAGGATTTCACCCGGACAGTTGTTTCAACTGCCCAATTGTTGGAGTGGATGCGCCAGAATGCGCCAAAAACCACTATTGTGGCGGTTTCAAGCGCGGCAGTTTACGGGGCAGGCCATCAGGGAAATATCAGGGAGGATGTTCCGTTATCCCCTTTTTCACCATA
>JAABSK010000051.1 GCA_011390435.1 Desulfobacteraceae bacterium
GTGGATTGCAGCTCCTCATTGGTGGATTGCAGTTCTTCATTGGTGGATTTAAGCTCTTCATTGGCGGTTTCCAGCTCCTCAATGGTGGTCTGCAGATTTTCCTTGGTGTATTGCAGCTCCTGTTCAAGCCGGCTGATGGTATCGTTTTTCTGGGGGATCCGGGGCTTGGGTTTTGTTTTTGCTTTTTTTGAATCTGTGAAGACAACCATGAGCATGCCGCGAAGGGCACTGTATGCCAGGATCGGTTTTACTGTCAGGTCAATCGTGATCGAGTTGCCGTTGTTTTCGATGTCAATTCCCTTGCGAACGACTTCCTGCTTGATCGTGTTGGTTTTTCGGATGGCCGATGCCAGTGTGGTTTTCAGACTGGGCCGGGCCATTTCCAGAATATTGAAACACGCCCTGCCGGCAGCAGGTTCCAGGTATTTTCCGGTCCGGCCGTGGATATACACGATATTCAGCTTTTCATCAATAATGACGCAGGGAGGGGTGTCGCTTTCCTGCAGAATGGTTTCCACCAGTTTGACGCTGTTGATATCCGCAGCCCGTGTGACCGCTTCAGGGGGGGGGCTGGCCGGGAGCGCTTCAGGAGATGCCGGAACCGGCAGATTCAATACGGAACTGGCGGTTGACACGCCTGACGCAGGTTTAAAAAATTTCCATTTCCGATCAAAGATTTTAAACAGGGTTGTTTCCTGGCCCAGGGATTCGGATGAGCCGATGAACAAAAGACCATCACGCTTCAGGCTGTAATGAAACACGGGAAACAGTTTTTTTTGTAATTCCGGCTCCAGATAGATCAGAAGATTCCGGCAGGTGATGATATCCAGTTTGGTGAACGGCGGGTCTTTGATCAGGTCCTGCAATGCAAATACCAGCATTTCCCGGATGGATTTTTTGACTTTGTAGTGATTGTCCGCTTTGGTGAAAAACTGTTTTAATCTTGCCGGATCAAGATCTGCTGAAATGCTTAATGGATAGAGGCCGGATCTGGCAATACTGATGGCATCCGGATCAATATCCGTGGCAAATATCTGGACATTGAAATGCCGGTTCATTTTTTCCATGCATTCCTGCAGTAAAATTGCCAGGGAATAGGCTTCTTCACCTGTGCTGCAACCCGCCACCCAGATTCTGATCATGGCGCCTTCCGGTTTATCAGCCAAAAGTTCGGGTAAAAATTTTTCACCTAAAACGGCAAAGGCTTCAGGATCTCTGAAAAAACTTGTGACACCGATCAAAAGGTCCTTGAACAGCAAATGAATTTCGCGTTCGCTCTGGGTCAGATAGGTCTGGTAATCCTGAATATTATCGATCTGGTGTACATGCATCCGCCGTTCCACCCGCCGGAGAATGGTTTTTTTCTTGTAAAGGGAAAAATCATGATTGGTATGGGTGCGAAGAAGAATAAAAATTTTTTGCAACGCATTTTGAAAGTTTGTTTCATCAACGGTCATCTTGCCCCGGGGTTTGACAAAGGCATGGTGGGTATATTTCACGAGCGCTTCAGGCATCTTGTCCGCAGGCAGGACATAATCCACAAGACCTGTGGCAATGGCACTTCTGGGCATGCCGGAATATTTGGCAGACGCTTCATCCTGGGCCATGACCATGCCCAGTTCCCCCTTGATCTGCCTTAATCCGAGACTGCCGTCACTGCCGGTTCCGGACAGGATAATGCCGACGGCATCGGCACCCTGGTCCTGGGCCAGGGATTTGAAAAAACTGTCAACCGGAAGGTTAAATCCTCTGGGATGGGGCAGGTCCATGAGATGCAGGACGCCGTTTAAAATGGCCATATCCTTGTTGGGTGGAATGACATAGACCCTGTTGGGTTGAACCTGGAGTTCATCGGTGATCTGATGGACCGTCATCTGTGTTTTTTTCTGAATCAGCTCCGGCAGGATACTGATATGGGTGGGGTCAAGATGAGAGATCAGAATAAAAGCCATGCCGCTGTCTTTGGGCATGGCCTTGAAAAACGATTCAAAGGCTTCCAGGCCGCCTGCAGAAGCGCCGATTCCGACAATGGGAAACCTGTCAGTCACGGCGCCGGGTGGTGAAACCCGCTGCCGGGTAATGGTACTGTTTGCCGGTTCCTCTTTTTTTGTCATGGGTGTTTCCCCTGTCTTGAAAGATGGGTGCGTGCGGATACTGTAAACCGAATCTATTTATAAGCCGGGCACCCCCCTTCTGTCAAGGAGCGGATAAACAACATTGCTCTATCCTGAAGGGCGATGTGCTGCCAGAAAAGCGAGTGGAAGCAGAGAGTCAGATGAAATAAAAAAGGCGGATCATATTTAATCCGCCCTTAACACGAATGGTTACTATGCAAGACAGGTTAGTTCTGTTTTCTTGTCAATCCGGCAAAACCAAGGAGACCTATACCCAAAAGGATCATTGTGCCCGGTTCAGGGACAGGAGCGGTCCCGTTGCCGCCGCTAATGATGGGTACGATGTCACCATTGCTGTCAAACTCAAGACCGTCCTTGAAACCGGGGCCGATATAGTTGCCGATGTCGTCTAAGCAGATGTTGCTGATGGTGTTGGTATCCAATGTCACGGCACCGTTTTGCGCCAAGGCTCTACCATTCAGAATGGTCGCTCCGGTGTTCAGGGAGATACTCGTGAGCGCGAGGATATTTCCTTCGAATGCAGTGGCGGTTCCGAGAGTCGCGGAGCTGCCAACCTGCCAGAAGAGCCCGGCATCTGAACCATTATTGGAACCGAAATTGGTTACCTGAACCACTGAACTGCTTGCGGTTGTGAGCGTGCTCCCGATCTGGAAAACCCAGTAAGCACCATTGTTACCCTCGGCGTCGAGAGTGAGTGTCCCAGTCAACTGAGCGGATGTGTCAAAATGATAGACCCCCGATGTGAGAGTCAGTCCGCCCAGATCCTGACCAGTCAAATCGGTGGTGAACGCCATGGCTGCCAAACCATTGTATGCAGTGGTGTTATCAATCTGAGCCTGCGCCGCGACCGCGTCTGTCTGATGAACAGTCCCGGTGAGCGTGATGCTCCCCAAACCAGTGATTGCAGTACCTGGGGAGACGCCCAGATCTCCTGTGATGGTGGTCGAGCCTGTATTGGTCACCGTCGAACCGCCCAGAACCGCGAAGTCCTGCGCCGAACCCAGTATTGGGGTGGCCAGTCCTGAAGCCGGAGTGAAGCCAATGTAGAGCATGGTACCGAATACCAACATCACCGCCCATTTAAAACGTTTCATTACTTTTTCTCCTTAGTATAATTTTTATAAAATTGGGATTGAAAAAAGGAACAGCTGTTTCTATCATTTACGTGCAGCACATATATGTGCTGCACATTTTGTTTTGTGGAATCTCCGGAGTCTGAGTAAAGAGGCTAATGCAACATGAGTGCCAGATGTCGTCAGGTGTGTGGAAAAAAGCAGTTTGAAAATTAAGATAAAAGACGGGAATAAGGTTGCAGATATCTTTTTAAGACGAAAACTTAACCTTCTGCAGCATAAAAATAAGAGGCGAATGGGGGGCGTATTTGACCAATGGTCATATTTGACCAAACTGCCTTGTCCCGGTTTTTTATACTGGTGTTCTGATATTGCTTTTATCAGGAATGTTTAAACAAATTGAATTACCCGTCACCCTGATGTAAACTACAATCGGTTTTTTTAATATGTGTTGCACAAACCTTAATGGTGAAGGCGGATTGATGCTCAAGCCCATTTTATGTTCTGTCCTGCAGATGGTGGTCTGTTTTCTTGTAATCTGTGCCCATGCGTCAGATGGTGCAAAACAAACGGATACGCATCCGGAATCTGTGCCGGCAGTCACGATTGAGCAACTGGGATTAACCCCTGACGAAAAAGAGTGGATCAAACGCCATCCTGTCCTTCAGGTGGGAGGCCCTGCATTTTTTCCGCCATTTCATTTTTTTGAAAACCGCACCCGGCTGCGCGGAATGTCTGCCGATTACCTGAACACCATGATGAACGATCTTGGAATCAGGACAAACCTGCACACCAGCCTGTCCTGGGCTGAAGTGCTGCAGCAGGCAAAAGAAAAAAAAATTGATCTGATCGCCTGTGCTGCCAAAACAGCCGAACGGGAATCTTATCTGCATTTTTCCGATCCATACCTGTCTTTTCCCCTGGTCATTGTCAACAGAGTCGAGGCTGATTTTATCGGGGATATCAAGGATCTGAAACATCAAAAGCTGGCCCTGGTTCAGCAGAATATTATCCACACGTGGCTTGAAAGGGATCAGATCCCGATTGTGCCCTTTTATGTGTCATCACCGCGCCATGGCCTTGAAGCGGTGTCGTTCGGCCGGGCAGACGCGATTATAGAAAATCTTGCAGCAGCAACGTATATGATCAAAAAATATGGCCTGACCAATCTGAAAATCGCCGCGCCAACACCCTATGAGAATTATGATCTTCACATGGCGGTTCAAAAAGATCATCATCAGCTGGTATCGATCATCAATAAGTACCTGAAACAGATGACGCCATCTGCCCATGCTGAAATACAGAACCGATGGCTGTCTGTCCGGTACGACCATGGTATCAGCCGGACGGATATTTTAAAATGGGCCCTGCCGGCGCTTTTGTGTATCAGCCTGCTGTTTGTTTTCATGTTCATCTGGAACCGGCGGCTGAAAAAAGAAAGTTTTGAGCGGGAAAAAGCAGAGCAAAAATACCGGCACCTGTTTAACAATGCACCGGCAGGAATGTATGAAATTGATTTTATCCAGAACCGTTTTGTCAGTGTAAACGAGGTGATGTGTCAGTATTCAGGGTATACAGCAGAAGAGTTTCTGTCTATAAGTCCCATGGTTCTGTTAACCCCTGAAAGCCGCCAGGTCTATATTGAGCGGCTCATCCGGTTTCAGGCAGGCGAACATCTGTCAGATGCACCGGAATACACAGTCGTGAAAAAAAATGGCGAGACCATCGAGATCACCCTGAATGCGGAATATTATGTCAAAGAGGGTCAGATTGCCGGCGCCCATGTGGTGGCCCATGATATCACCCAGATCAAAAAAGCTGAAAAAGAAAAAATTACTGCCCAGAAAATGGCTGCAGAAAATGAAAAATTCGCTCTGGTCGGACAGATTGCAGGAAAAATGGCCCATGATTTTAATAATGTATTAAGCATTATCATGGGAAACACAGAACTGTGTTTGATGAACTGCAGCGAACCCCAGACAAAAAAATGGCTTGAATCCATATTTCATCAGACCCTCCGGGGGAAAAACCTGACAAAAAATCTGGTTGCGTTTGCACGGGACCAGGAACCCCGGCAGGTGTTTTTTAACCTCCAGGAAAAAACAGATATGGTGATCAGCCTGATGGACAAGGATCTTGACGGTATTGATCTGGTGCGGGAAGAGGGTGCAGATCTGCCGGAACTGCTGGCGGATCCGGGAATGATCGAACATGCCATGGTGAACCTGATACAAAACGCCATCCATGCGGTAAGCCAGACATCCCATCCCAGGATCGTGATCCGGATCAATTGTTTTGAGGCGTTTATCTGTTTTGAAGTTGAAGACAACGGCTGCGGAATTCCAGAAGAAAGCCTTGGCCGGATATATGACCCTGC
Organism: Desulfobacteraceae bacterium; assembly: GCA_011390435.1. The sequence goes on from JAABSK010000051.1 coordinate 5,586, forward strand.
CTTTACCCTCAAGGGAAGCCATGACACGACCCAGTCGTATGCGCCTGAAATAAAAGGAACCGGCTATGGAATGTCCAATATTAAAAAATATATTGAACAGCATAAGGGAAACGTCACTGTTCAGTCCACCCAGGGCGTGGGTACCAGAGTCACCCTTTTTCTGCCATTGATCCAAAAACAGTTAACGGATGAAGAAAAATCCAGAATACACAAAACAAAGATGATATCAAAAAAGCAGATCCTGCTGGTGGAAGATGAAAAAGATATCGCAGATGTCCAGTACCGGGTCTTAACACAGCGCCCCTGTTGTCATGACGTGGATATTGCCCATGACGGAAACAGCGCCATTCAATGGTTTGACACAAAACACTATGATCTTGTGAGCCTGGATTATATTCTTCCGGGAAAGATCAATGGAATGGATGTGTACCGGCATATCCGGCAGAAAAACAAGCAGGTTCCCATTGTCTTTATTTCCGGAAACATTGCATTTCTGGAATCGATCAAAGAGTTGAAACAAAACGATGCCTGCATCGATCATCTGTCAAAACCCTGTCTGAACGCGGATTATGTTGATTGCATCACTCAGCTGCTCAATGGCTCAGATCCCCACTGAGGGAAACGGCAAAGGTGTTGCACAACCGGCAAAAAAGATGATATTCAATCAAAGCGCGTAACCCAAAATATCCAAATACAGGATCGATTAATAATGAAACCCCAGGAAATAGAGGATTTAAGCTTCAAGATCATCGAAGCTGAAGCAGGCGATCACGGGTTTGATCAGCACACATGGCCGGTGGTCCGCCGCGTCATACACACCAGTGCTGATTTTGATTATATAAAGAGTATCCGGTTTTCACCCACAGCGGTTGAAACCGGAATCAATGCCATCAAACACGGCTGCCATATTATCACTGACACCAACATGGCGCGGGTGGGAATCCGGAAAAAAGAGATACAGGATTTCGGGGGAACCGTCACCTGCCTGATGGCGGATGAGAATGTGGCCCGGACAGCTGAAAAAAACGGCACAACACGGGCGGTGGCTGCTGTGGATCTGGCCTGTGAAAGGATTGCAGGCGGCATCTATGTGGTGGGAAACGCACCAACTGCCCTGCTTCGGCTCATTGAGCTGATAAAGGCTGGAAAAGCCCGGCCGGATCTGGTGATCGGTTTTCCCGTGGGGTTTGTCAATGCCGCAGAATCCAAAGCAGCGCTTTTGACCATGGATGATCCGTTTATCACCAATGTGGGAAGAAAAGGTGGTTCAAATATTGCGGCAAGCATTGTCAATGCACTGGCCATCATGGCGGCAACTCAGAACACCTGATCTGCGGAGGATATTATCAAAGGGTTTGTTATTGGTGCCACCGGAAGTGGAACCGGAAAAACCACCATCACGCTGGCCATTCTGGCGTACCTTTCCCGAAACGGCTATCAGGTCGCTCCGTTCAAGGTTGGTCCGGACTTTATTGACCCGGGCCACCATGAACAGGTTTCCGGTTTCACCAGTTATAATCTGGACTCGTGGATGCTTTCCCGCGAATATAACCAGGCGCTGTTTTATCGCAACACCCGGCAGGCGGATATTGCAGTGGTCGAGGGTGTTATGGGGCTGTTTGACGGCTATGACGGATGCTCGGAGGCTGGTTCCACTGCCCAGATGGCCAAGTGGCTGAACCTGCCGGTGGTGCTGGTGGTCTCTGCCAAAGGAAAGGCCAGGAGCGCTGCTGCCATTGTAAAGGGATTTGAAACCTTTGATCCTGATGTGAACATTGCCGGCGTGATCTTCAGCCAGACCGGCAGTCCCCGCCACTATGACTATCTGAAACGTGCCGTCGAACAAAACTGCCGGACAAAATGTCTGGGATGTATGCCCAGAAATGAAGCGGTTGTTTTGCCGGAACGCCACCTTGGACTGGTGACTGCCCGGGAGATGGCAATCAGCCCGCAGATGAAAGATGTGATGTCAACCCTGGTGGAAGATCATCTTGACATTCCAGGATTGATCCAGTGCCTTTCTCCCCTGGATCCTGTCCGGGTTGACCTGCTGGAGCCCACTGGCCCGGCAGCTGCTGCCCCGGCTGCTTTGCCGGTGATTGCCGTGGCAAAAGATCCGGCTTTTTGTTTTTATTACCCGGACAACCTGGCATTGTTAAAACAATTTGGCGCCACAATTGTTGAATTTTCTCCCCTGGCAGATGATCAGCTTCCTGAGGGAATTGACGGAATCTATCTGGGGGGCGGGTATCCAGAGGTGTTTGCCCGGCAGTTGTCTGAAAACACCGGTCTGCTGTCCCAGATCAAGACATGCAGCACCATGGGGATGCCCATTTATGGAGAATGCGGCGGGTTCATGGTGTTATGCCGGGACCTGTTCACCATGGATGATGCCCAACCATTTTCCATGGCCGGGTGTTTTGATTTTCAGGTATCCATGTCCAGGGGCCTGAGATCCCTGGGATACCGGGAAGTCACCCTGATACAGGACACCATTATCGGCAGAAAAGGGACAATGATCCGGGGGCATGAATTTCATTATTCCGCACTTAACGATCCTTCAGACCCAGAGCCGGGCGTTTACCAGACAGCTTCCAGGGCCGGTCAGACCATTACCTTGAAAGGGTACCAGGTCAACAACACGCTGGGCAGCTATCTTCATGTCCATTTTGGCAGCAACCCGGACTGTGCCCGGCAGCTGGTGGCGGCCTGCCGTGCGTTTAAGGAACAAAAGCAGATCCATGGCATCCCGAACACTTAAAAAAGGATTTACAACCGGTGCGGCCGCTGCTGCCGCTGCAAAAGCCGCCTTGATTTCGCTGTTTTCATCTCCTGTTCAAACCGTGGAGATCTGTTTTTTAACCGGAGAAAAAAAACAGATCCCTGTTTTTTCCGTCAGCCGGATATCTGAAACCAGTTGTGAAGCGCTGGTAATCAAAGATGCCGGGGATGATCCGGACATTACCCACAACGCCCGGATTGGTGCGCGGGTAACCGTATCAGATGCGCCTTGTTTCCGTATCCAGATCAAAGGCGGCAGAGGCGTGGGCCGGATCACCAAGCCCGGCCTGGAGCTGCCTGTGGGTGAGCCGGCCATCAACCCAGGACCCAGACAGATGATCCAGAACGAAATCACCGCAGTTGCCAGGGAATTACAGATGGGTTCCAGACAGGTGGAAGTTGTGGTGTTTGTGCCGGACGGTGAAACCCTTGCGAAAAAAACACTGAACAAGCGGCTTGGCATTTTGGGCGGGATTTCCATCCTGGGCACCACCGGCATTGTCACACCCATGTCCCATGACGCCTATATTGCCACCATAAAATCCAGTATTGCCGTGGCTGCTGCTGCCGGAACAGGCACCCTGGTGTTTACCACGGGTCGGCGCAGTGAACGCTTTGCCATGGCCAGTCTTCCTGACGTGAATGAAACCGCTTTTATCCAGACCGGAGATTTTTTCAAGGCTGCGCTGGAAGCGGCGGCAGCCACGCCAGGAATTCAGTCTGTTGTTTACGCCATCTTTTTTGGCAAGGCAGTAAAAATGGCACTGGGATATGCCCACACCCATGCCGCCAAATCAGAACTGACTCTGAAAACCCTGTCGCAATGGGCAAAACAGCTGACCGGCAGCCGTCTTCTTGAACAGCAGGTTGCAGCGGCAAATACCGCCAGGCATGCGTTTTCATATCTGTACCCGGAGTATCCAGCAGTGCTGGAGATGGTTGCCCGGAATGCAAAAATCAATGCCATGGCATTTTCCGGTCAGGCGCTTGAGATTTCGGTGATGATTTTTGATTTTAACGGTGGTATTGCTGTAAGTATAAATGAAACCGCCTGAGGGAGAACAGGAACCGATGTTATGAAAAAACAACGATCTGATGCGCAGACCATTTTAAAGCGACTGGGACGCATGTCTGATTTTTTATCAGACCTGGATTCAGGTGCCGGAACAGATGAGAGTTTCCGTATTCCGCTTGAAATCATTCAAAAAAATATGCTGTTTACGGCAAGTGTGCTCTACAGGGTCTCGAATGTCATTGAAAACCGGTTGATTCTGGAGGTTGTCAAAACCCTTGATCCGGAGGGCCGGCGCCCTGATTTAAAGGAAGGGCGGATCATCCGGCTGTTTCTTGACAGCCGGGACCATCAGTATCTTAATGAAGTCAAGGCATTTCTCACCCGGAAAGTCTCCTGCGCGAACATCCCCGGCACTGGCTGTGATATCATCGGATATGTGTATCTGCCGGAGGATCTGGGAGGCGCCTATCTGTTCGGCGGCGATTTTTATGGAAAAGAGGCGGCTGTTAAAGATTATGAAGTGGCCAGCATCGGCATCATGTGTAATTTTTTAAGCGCCATTCTTTTAAAGACCCGGTTCAAGCGCCAGGCAGAATATGATCATCTCACCGGCCTGTTCAACAGTGCAAAAATCAAGCAGAAACTGGCCCACATCATCAAACGGTTTGAAAGAAAACCCTCTGCAAGTGCCTGTATTGCCTTGGGCGACATTGATTTTTTCAAGTCGGTCAATGATACCTTCGGCCACATTCAAGGGGATCTGGTTCTGAAAACCATTGGCAAAATGCTGTCAGAATCACTGAGAGGCGTGTTTGATGTTGCCGGACGGTATGGCGGTGAAGAATTTTTACTGATTTTTGATGAAACCGATGAAAACGATACCGTCCGGATTGTGGAACGGCTGCGAAAACTGATTGCCCGGACACCGTTTCAAAAAGTCGACAAAGATGGAAAATGGGTTGATAACGACCATTTAAACATCACCCTCTCTTTTGGCGTCTGCGCGTTTTCACCGGATATTCAGACAGAATCCGACTGGATCGCCAGGGCAGATGTTGCACTGTATGAATCCAAAAAAACCGGACGAAATAAAACCAGCGTATTTAAAGACGAGGAAACATGAATCTGACTCCCATCGGCGTGATCAAAACCCCGTTTGAACATCTTGACGGCATGCCCATCCAGCCGTCCGGTGCCATTGATACACAGGGCACCATTGTCCTGGACCCAGCGTATGCAGAAGGCCTGAATGATGTGGATGGATTTTCACATATTATCCTTTTGTATCTTTTTCATCAGTCAAAAGGATATGACCTGATGGTAAAACCGTTTCTGGATGACCGGAAACGGGGCCTTTTTTCCACCCGCGCGCCGCGACGGCCCAACCCCATTGGTTTATCCATTGTCAGAGTGGTCAGGCGACAGGGGGCTGAATTAACGATACGAGATATTGATGTGCTGAACAACACCCCTTTGATCGATATCAAACCCTATGTGCCCCGGTTTGACATCAAAACAGTTACCCGGTCCGGCTGGCTGGAAACCACCCAGCACAAAGTGGGTTCCACACGCTCTGACAAGCGTTTTGTTGAACCATAAAGGGATCAGGAGCAAAGACTAAACATCAGAACACAAGGCGAGCAGCTCGTCTGTGGATGAATAGGAGACCACCGCTGCTTTGGGAATGTGCGCGAAAAACCGGCAGGCCCTGTCATGGTTCTGTGCATCAGCCGTGTAGATGACGCGTTGAAAAGCCTTTTGAATCCTGGCAGATGCATGGGGAGCCATGGCAAGATTCAAATCCGGATGAATCACAACACAGACCGGCCGGGTCATCTCCTGAAAGACCAGCAGGCCGTGCAGCGGGTTTTGAACCACCACAACCTTGGCTGTGGCGGCTTCCAGCACCAGGGTTGCGTCAGGGCTTCCCGGCACCACAAGGCTGCTGCCGGGATCAGCCGCCTGATATGAATGGATAAAAATCCCCTTCAATTGCTTTTCAACAATTACGGGAATCACAATTCCCGGCGGAAGAAACAGTTTTTTTTCATGATCCAGGCACCGATCTCCCCAGTTTCGGGCCGGCCGATGCTGCCCGAATTTGTTCCATCCCAGCAGATATGTTTTGATGCAGGCATGGTTGAGGCCGCAGGTAAATAAAAACGCCAAAGGATCTTCATTGTTTTTTCCCCACAGATGCCGGTGCGACCTTGTGACAAACGCCATGGCCCGCTGGGTCCACAAGGTGTTATCTGTTCGGTTTACAGGCAGGGTCATGGTTTTATAAAACCTTTGTATAGCAAAAAAAGAGATATAATCCAGCCAGTGCTGCCCCGGCAATTCTGGGCAGCTGTTTGAAAAAGGCGGTGAAAAAAAAGTGGGCGGCAGACGCACTGATAATGATGAACAGAACCGTTTCAACCCCCGGAGGAACCGTGATCGGGGAAAACATGGCAAAAAGGCCGACACACAGCGGCAGACAGATATGACAATCGCCGATCTGGGAGGAATAGGCAATGTCTGACCGCTGAACAGCTGCATAGTAAACTGCCAGAAACGCATTTGGCAGCACCATGAGGATTCCGCTGAGGACACCCAGATGGGATTGAAAAAATGCTGTGTGACGGCTGTGACTGACCCATTGAAGCAGGCCGTCGATGCTGCTGAAAACACCCCAGGCGCATAAGCCGATGATCGCCATATCCACAATGATCCGTTTTTTGATTCGTTGGCCGGTGCGGGTGTTGTTTTTTAAAAGATCAAATATGTGAAACAGCTGCCAGAAAATAAAGATCGCCACCAGAAGCATGCCGTCAAACCGGTCAATCCTGCCGTCTTTGGAAACAAACAGGGTGGATACGCTGAAAAAGACAAGGGCAAGAATGCTTAAAAGCAAAGACAGGTGATTGACCCTGGCGCTGATCTGCTGTTGCGGTGCTGTCTTGAAAAGGTTTAACCCCCATAGCAGGCAGGGAATTGCCAGGATAAGGGTCAAGTTGGTGAGATTGTTCACCAGGCAGTTTTCCAGAACCACGGCTCCGCTTTGGTGTGTCGTTAACATCAGATAGGCAAAACACAGATTGGGAAACCCGCTGAAATAAGGCATTACAAGCGTTCCGACCAGGGTGCCTTCAAATCCGTTTTTTTCAACAGCGTTAAGCCGGTTGATCATTAAAAACGAGCTGAACAGAAAACACAGCAGCAGCTGCCACCAGCCGGGTGTGGTCAGTTGGTCGACAACAGACCAGAGCGGCGCAAGCCCTGTTACCCACTCGTACCACAGTGTCAGTTTCTGAACAATTGTTTCCACAGCCCAACCATCCGACAAGGTTAAATGGTATAAATAAAAGATTGATCCGGTAAAATCAAGCATTGCGTGAAAATAGCGCAATTAAATATGATATGAAATCAGGGAGATATAAATTTTAAAAAAAATCTTAAAAAAAAGGTTTGACATCTGTTCGATTTTCATGCATTATCTGCCGGTCTTCTCGAGAGACGGTTTGAGTGTCTTCGGGGAGTTTTTTTTTGATCTTTGAAAATTGGTCAGTGAGAAAATTAGAGCGGGTCTAAAACAAGACGAAAAAGAGTTTAGTAAGGGATTATAACTGGAGAGTTTGATCCTGGCTCAGAATGAACGCTGGCGGCGTGCTTAACACATGCAAGTCGAACGAGAAAGGGATTGCTTGCAATCCTGAGTAGAGTGGCGCACGGGTGAGTAACACGTAGATAATCTACCTTCAAGCCTGGGATAACTAGTCGAAAGGTTAGCTAATACCGGATAAAGTCTGTAGTCAAAAGGTTACAGATGAAAGATTGCCTCTTCATGAAAGCAGTTGTTTGGAGATGAGTTTGCGGACCATTAGTTTGTTGGTGGGGTAAGGGCCTACCAAGACTACGATGGTTAGCTGGTCTGAGAGGATGATCAGTCACACTGGAACTGAAACACGGTCCAGACTCCTACGGGAGGCAGCAGTGAGGAATTTTGCGCAATGGGGGAAACCCTGACGCAGCAACGCCGCGTGAGTGAAGAAGGCCCTTGGGTCGTAAAGCTCTGTCAACTGGGAAGAAGTTGTTATTGTTTAA
>JAABSK010000500.1 GCA_011390435.1 Desulfobacteraceae bacterium
TTGCTTTTGCAGCAATCATCTCAGCCAACGGATGCCGCCTGGATGAATACCTGCCTGAAGCCGCAACACCATTTGAAATTGTGGTGCTTGCCGATATTCATCTGCGGCTGCCGGGATATCCGGATGACGTTTTTTTTGACAATCAGCGCAATCTGGCAAATATATTGCTAAGCGTTGATCTGATCAATGAAACGTATGCACATGCCGACTTTGTTGCCGTCACAGGGGATCTTCTGGGCTCTCTTTTCAGTGAAGACCCGGATGATTATCTCGCCGGCGGTGACAATCCGCCGGAAAAAATCAGGAACATATTTAATCATCTGGTGCTGCCATACTACATAACACTGGGCAACCATGATTATTACGTCGGGTTTGATCCGGTCTCCGGAGAGCATATTCCCACCCGAAGTCCTGAATCCGTGGAGGCTGTGTGGAAAAAAGTGCTGGGCATCGACCCCTATTATTCCTTCATCCACAAAGGGGTTCAGATGATATTTTTAAACAGCAACCGGGGAGACTCTCTGTTTGTTCCCTGCAATGATTTCCGGATGGAAACCCTCTGCATGGGCTCTTTTGATGCACAGCAGATGGACTGGCTGGAAGACTGTCTCAGGCGACCGGAACCTGCAATACTCTTCTCTCATCATCCTCCTGTAAAAGATATGGATATCATTGGGGCATTTATTGAGGATACTTTGTTTTCCAGCGGTATGTCCATAGACATAAATGACAGGTTTTACGAGATAGCATCATCCCATAAAGACAAAATTCTTGCCGTGTTTTCCGGCCATTGGCACATGTGGCGGGAATACACCCTGTTTGATACCATCAAGGTGTACCAGGCCGGTCCTGTGGGGGATTACTGGAGTTCGGGAGAAAATATGGCCATCGTAGCAATTGATCCGGTCCGCAAAACGGTTGATGTGAGCCGGCATCCCTCATCGGCATACAACACGGTTTTCCGCCCTAGTTTTACTGGCATGTAATGATAACTTGTCTGAAACTTGAAAAAAAATATGGATATGAAAAAAATACAGATGGTTGTAAAAATATGCATGGTGCTGGTGGTGATAACCATGGGTTGTGTGAACCAAAATCTCAAGCTGGCTTCAGACACAACCACCCCCCAGGTCCGACTTGCCAATCCGGCTGTTAAGAAATGCCTGGAGGATGGATATGTTGTAGAACCTGTGATGGAAAACGGGGTGCCTGTGGATCACCGCTGTATTAATCCCCGAACAGGTCTGGAATGCGGCGTATGGGAATATTATCGCAATGACTGCACCCTTTCTGCCGGCAATGATAGCTGAGGTGAGCAAATGTACCACAGCTGGTAAAGGCTAGCTGGTAAAAGCGTCAAACCCTATGGCTGCGGTAAAAGAAGCCTGATCAGACACAAAGGCATCACTGCTCACTACGCCGGTAAGGGAAATAATATTTATCGCCCCCTGGTTATTGGATATGATGTACATGTCCGTGCCGTCATTGGCAAAAGAATAATCGTTTTCTTCTGCATTGGTGATGGTGATTATATCATCGGATGTAAAATTATTTATCACCACATTGGTCAACACGGCGGCATTGTCTGTGAAATTGAATGCATCACTGCCGGCATCAAAAACAGCCGGACTATGCAACGTACCGGCATCAATTGCTATCTGTGTTTTCGCAACAGAGGGGTCCGCAAGATTGTCTATACGCTGCTTTGCTGCTGCTACCGTTGCCTGATCATTGGTAACGTTCATATCCTTATCAAAGGCCGTGGATGTGGCATAATCGACAGGGGTATTATATACCTTTTCCGCCATGTAGTTGGAAATCTCCACCCGGTTGGTGAACTGGTTATAGGCGGCAACCGTAGCCGTATCATTCGGGTTATAGGATGGACCGTCGGGCGCATAGTTTTTGATTACCCCGATCAGTTCGGCAACCACTTCCCCCCGGGTTTTGTCGGCGTCCAGCAGACCGACCCAGTAACCGATGCCGTCGGCATCATCAGCAATGGTTTTGTTAAGGGTATTTCGATAAATATGCTCTATAAAAGCCTGGTTGGTGTCCAGGCTTGCACCAAAGTATGCCTGGGCATCGGTGGTGTTAAGCATCGCTGTTGCGGTGGATGCCATATCCGGCTGCGACTGCCAGTAGCCGTTACCCTCCCCTTCCGAGGCGCGGTTGAAAATAGCCACATATAATTGTGATACCTGTGTCTGGTCCAGTGCCATGTTGCATCTCCTTGTTTAATTTCCTGAACAAAAAATTAAACAAAATTTTATTTCTCCGTCAATACAATTATGTGTGGATTCACCGGGCAATTTACCCATGATTTTTCCTTATTCACCCGAAGCGGTTTTCACTGTTTATTCATTATGTTGCGCATTATAAATGATTTCCTGGGTTTTGCCCCGTCGCAGTATGGTAAAACGGATATCGGAAATGTCCTCCAAAGAGGCGTTCAAAGACTGGT
>JAABSK010000501.1 GCA_011390435.1 Desulfobacteraceae bacterium
GGATATGATCTGCTGCATATCCCAAGTAATTTTGCCCATGTGAAAAAACCGGAAAAAACTATTTTCACCCTGCATGATGCCCTTTTTATGCGCATGCAGGAAAAATTGTTCGATCATGAAAAGATGCGCGGACAGGTTCCGCAACTGATGCGAAGGTGCAAAGGGATTGTCACATGCTCTGAATCATCCAAAAAAGATATCATTGAAACCATGGGTATTGATCCCGGCAAGATTGATGTTGTTTATTGGGGCATAAATCACGAAGTGTTTCATTATATTCAGGATAAAATTACCATAAAAGCAAGAATAAACCAGAAATTCAAAATAGCCAATCCTTATTTTCTGAGCGTTTCCTGCAATGCAGAACGAAAGAATAGTCATTTACTTGTCAATGCCTATATAAAACTGACCAGACAGGCACCTGTCAATGACGTTGTTCTTGTCTGGAATGATCCGCCAGCAAACGTTCTAAAGCTAATAGAAGAAACAGGAATCAATAAGAGAATCCATTTTCTAAGCAATATCTCGGATGAAGAACTGGCCTTGCTGTATAATGGAGCAACAGCTTTGATTTTCCCATCTTCCTATGAAGGCTTTGGCCTGCCGGTGATTGAAGCAATGGCCTGCGGTACTCCGGTCGTCACTTGCAATAACAGTTCAATGCCTGAGGTCGGCGGCAGAACACCACTATATATGGAGAAACCGGAAACAAAAAGTATATTGGAATTTTTAGAAAAATTCGAGAATGGTTCCTTTAGCATAAATGAATTAACAGATAAGGGAATAAAACGGGCATCATTTTTCAGATGGGATAAAACCGCGGAAGAATATATCAGAATCTATAAAAAACATCTCGTCTCTTGAAATATGAAACAAAGGATTGACATTAAAAACCATATGAAGCTGCCATTAAAAAAAATCTGCATCGCTATCCCCTGTTTGAATCTGGGTGGAACAGAAATAGCAGCGCTTGCCATGACAAACGCCCTGGTCCGGGATAAAAAATACTCCGTTATGCTTGTCTGTTACTATGAATATGATCTTTCGATGATTCAACGGTTTGAAGCAATTGGCATTGATATAAAATTACTGAAGCTGAAACGGGGGGGAATAAAATCGCTTTTTGAATTATTTGCTGCTTTGAAAAAATTATTCATTGAACAAAAACCTGATGTCGTGCATGTCCAGTATATCGCACCGGGTATGATCCCGATCCTGGCAGCTAAAGCTGCCGGGATCAGGAAGGTTTTTGCGACCATACATATATCAGGAAGTTCTGGATATGGGTTAAAAGCCAGATTGATGTTCAAGGTTTCTGCATTCATGACCGACCATTTCTTCTGTGTCTCTAATGATGTTGAGAAGTTTTGGTTCGGGGGGAAAACCCTTTTTAATACCAACCATAGTGTTATCTTAAACTGCATCAATAAGGAATTATTTCAGGCGGAGATTGAAAAAATATCAATTGAAGGCATAGAATCCGACAATACTGTTATTGGTATTGTCGGCCGGGTAGCTCACCAGAAGGGTCACGATATATTATTAAAATCAATGGCCCGGTTAATCAAAAATCATCCCTGTTTAAAACTTCTGGTAATAGGGGATGGCCCGGATATTGAAACTGTTCAGTTTTTGTCAGGGGAACTGGGACTGGAAGACCATGTCATATGGTATGGCCGCCTGGAGCCTGAAAAATTGCCGCAGGCATATAAGGCAATGGATATATTTGCCATGCCTTCCCGGTTTGAGGGATTCGGGCTGACCGCCATCGAGGCCATGGCATCAGGTGTTCCGGTAATCGCCTCCCGTATCGACGGCCTCAAAGAAGTGATCGGGATTGATGGAGAAAACGGTTTGCTGTGCAATTCTGAAGATGGGGAAGATCTGGCTGTAAAAATTGAAATGCTGATGTCGGATGTGGCATTACAGAAAAAAATTGTCAGTAATGCCGAAAAAAGGGTGCATCAGCTATTTTCAGTTCAGCAGCATGATCAGAAATGGCAGACTGCTTACACCACATTCATGAAATGAAAATCTGATGACTGACTTAACCAACTTCCAATTTGATAAAGGATTCAAGAGGTGGACTTAATCCATGCAGTATTCCCATAAAATATACCGGCAGTTCAGCCGGAAAACCCCTGGAAACCCTTCAATCCTTACCCGGAAGTCCGCGAAAACCGATTCCTTCCTGCCTCGCCGTGCCAGAAATTTTTATGCGGCCTTGTTGTTGACAACGCTTCTGCCGTATTTATCCTATATTCTCCCGTTCATACCCTATAATTTTTTAGGATTGAATATGACCGGATGGGCCTGGACTCTGATGCTGATGTATACTCTTTTAGAACTGATGGCGATGAAACGGCCCCGGTTTCCATTTAAGAGCTGGCTGCCCTGGGCGGTCTATCTGGCCGGGTATCTGGTTTATGATTATTCTTTTCTGGGGCTTCAGCTG
>JAABSK010000502.1 GCA_011390435.1 Desulfobacteraceae bacterium
CCGGGTGGATGACACGGCCTGGATGTTGTTGATCCGGGTTAACAGAAGGGATTCCAGTTCCCTGTTGTCCTTGACCCTGAGCTTGACCATCAGACAGTCCTGCCCGGTCAGATAATGAACCTCCTGAACCTGGTCGATGGCGGCCAGGACATGACCGATTTCCGGAAAATCGTCCGGATCCGACACGGTGATTTCTATAAACGCCACCATGGCACGATGAAACATGTCCGCATTGAGACGGACCTCATACCCCTGGATCACCCCGGATGCCTCCAGTTTTTTGATACGTTCCAGCACGGCGGAAGGTGCCATACCGATGGTTCTGGCCACCTCGACATTGGGAATACGTGCTTTTTTCTGCAGGATCTGCAGAATCTGTAAATCAATTTTATCCATGGATGTCATTCCATTCCAACAGAGCTGTTTTATTAAATATGGGAAATAATATTTTTAATATATTCACATGTCAAGAATAAATGATATATATTTTGATAAATAATAGAATTATATTCATTTTGAAGCGGTCTGGGCGATTATTTTGTTTTTTTATTGATTAAATGGATGCTTTCCTATACACATTTGAGGGCGAGTATTAAAGCGGCATCACGAAAATTTTTCAGCAGACAGGTATGGGACATGACAATCACGGACGACCCCATAAAGCTTTTGGTGGTGGATGATGAAGAGGCCATTCGGGACGTGACCGAGGGATATTTCATGAGAAAGGGGTATGAAGTTTATACAGCCGAAAACGGGGCCGATGCCCTGGATATCATTGATGAAGTGCCCCAGCTCGCCTGTGTTTTTACCGATATCAATATGCCGGTTATGGACGGTCTTGAACTGGCTGAAAGAATAAGGCAGATTGAGAATACGCTTCCGGTGGTGGTGATGACCGGATATCCGTCTTTAGAAAATACCATTCAGACCCTCAAGAACGGGGTGGTGGATTATCTCATCAAACCGGTGAACCTTGAGCAGATGGAATTGACCCTCCGGCGGATTCTCCGGGAGCGTGAACTGTTTGTGGAAAATCTGATCCTCAAGGAAGAGGTGGCGCGTCAGAACCGACTCAAGGAGTTGAACGATCAGCTGGTGGAACGGGTGGAAGAGGTCAATACTCTGAACCGGGTCATGGAGGACTTTTCGTCTGCGGATTCCAGTCATAGTATTTTTAACAAAGTCGTGGAGTTGGGTGTGGAGGAACTTCATGCCAACAAAGTGTTTTTTCACGTTTTCTCAGGAAAGTCACTTGATCTGATTCAGGTCGCCAGCGCCCGTCCCGAAAGCGTTGTTTCTCAACTGCCTGATGACTTTGCGTCCGATATCCCGGATCATATCAAATCTTATATCAAGGAAAATGTGTTAAATGAATCGCAACCTTGCCTGATGCCTGATGCCTCTGGAAACAGCCGGATGGGTGCTGCGGTTCAGTCATTTATGGTGGCGCCGTTGAAGATTCGGGAGAATGTGTTCGGCGTGGCGTCCGCATTCATTTTTGACAAAGACCGGGCGTTTAATGAAAAAGATATTTATTACCTGAGTTTTATTACCCGGAAAGCAGCGGCTGCCATTGAAAACGTGGCGTTGTATGAAAATATTTACGACAATCTGTTCGCCACGCTGTTTGCATTTGTTACAGCTCTGGAGGTAAGAGATTTTTATACCCGCCGGCATTCCACCCGGGTGGCCAGGTATGCCCGTAGGATCGCCATGGAAATGGGATGCAGTGAAGAAGAACTGGATGTGATAAATTTTGCCGGTATGCTGCATGATATCGGTAAAATCGGTATACGGGACGATATTCTGCTCAAGCCCGGCCGGTTGACGGATGAAGAATTTGAAAAAATTAAGGCGCATCCTGCCATTGGCGCCGACATTATCAGCAATTTGGGGTTGTGGGACCGGGAGGTGGATGTTATCCGGCACCACCACGAACGGTTTGACGGAAAAGGATATCCGGATGGTCTTTCAGGAGAAGCCGTTCCAAAACTGGCCCGGATCATGTCTGTGGCGGATTGTTTTGATGCCATGGCATCGGACCGGCCATACCGAAAAGAAATGGAAAAGGGCCGGGTACTTAAGATCATCCGTGAAAATTCAGGCACTCAGTTTGATCCCAAGGTGGTGGATGCATTTTTCCGGATTGTCGATCAGATTCAAGAGACCGTATAATTCAAAAAATTAAAAAAAAGAGTTGACAACATCTGGAAAAACATATAAATTCGCCTTTGTTTTTTGGGAGTGCCCTCGGGCCGTTAACTCAGTTGGCAGAGTATCTGCCTTTTAAGCAGAGAGTCGCTGGTTCGAGCCCAGCACGGCCCACCATTAACGTGCACCAGAGACCAGAAAACCTGATGCGTCCCCATCGTCTAGCCCGGTCCAGGACACCGGCCTTTCACGCCGGCGACAGGGGTTCGAATCCCCTTGGGGAC
>JAABSK010000503.1 GCA_011390435.1 Desulfobacteraceae bacterium
AGGTCCGGTCACTCGTTTAATCAGGTTTTGTCTCCGACTGGATAAAACTGTCCAGTTTTGTCAAAAGCCCGTCAATTTTTGATTGAATCACTGCCTCTTGTTCAGAAAACCGCGCTTCAGTCCGGACGCTTTCTTCCAGGTCTGACTCAAGTTCTTTTATCCGCAAAATCAGTTCCTGGTTTTCCGTCCGAAGTGTCCGGCAGACCTCAAGTAATTGGTCGACTTTATTGCCGATATCATCAAAATTTCTCTTAATCAAATCATTACCCAATTTCATAATCTCATAAAGGTTATTTTACAATTCAGTATAGATCAACCTTTTGGCCAAAGTCAAGGTAATTCATTTTCTGTGTGCCCTATCAATTTCTGTGCTTTTTCAAGCTCTGCAAGGGTATTTATGCCCAGAGCCTGATAGGCTTTTTTCAAGAGCTTCACCGCAATTTTTTCATTGTTTCTGCATGCAATCCCCACCACATCTGTCAGGTAGTATTCAGCCTGCTGATTGTCCGGCCGAAGCAGACGCAGTGCCTCAGACAGAAACTGCCGGTCAAAACAATAAATCCCGGTATTGATGCGCTGAATTATTTTTTCTTCTTCGCTGGCATCGGCTTGCTCACGAATTGCAATGACATGGTTATCCTCGTTCTGGATAATCCGCCCATATCCGGTTGGATTGTCCAGGTCGGCGGCCAGAATCGTTACCTTTGCGTAAGACTCACGATGGGTTGAAACCAGATCAGTTACGGTTTCTGGTTGAATCAGGGGAACATCGCCGTACAGCACCACGACATCCTCGACATCCCGGGCAAGTGCCGGCAATGCACATTTAACAGCATCCCCGGTCCCCAGAAGCTGATCCTGAAGACTGAAATTGACATGACAACAGGCATTGACAGCCTGTTTCACTTTTTGCGCCTGATGTCCTACCACCACATGAATATGGTGATCCGGTACCACCTGCATGGCACAGGCAATGACGTGAAGCACCATAGGCTTTCCCGCCACAGTGTGAAGCACTTTGGGTTGATTGGAACTCATCCGGGTCCCTTTGCCCGCCGCAAGGATAATCACGCTCAGCGCATCCATGTCTTTCCTTTGTTGTGCGTAAACTTGCGCATTTTCAAAAACAAAGGGGTGCTGCCCCAATGGGTATGCACCCCTTTTTAAAACAAAAACAATAAAACAGGGTTTTTTATTTACCGGAAGACGCCACTCTCAAACGGTGAAGGGCCCGTCTCAGCGCCAGTTCAGCCCGCAACAGATCAATACCGGCAACCCGGTTGGCCAGGCGCTGCTCAGCCCGCTCTTTTGCCGCCCGAGCCCTGACCACATCAATGTCCTGATCGCGTTCAGCAGATTCAGCCAGAATCGTCACCTTATCGGGCAACACCTCTGCAAACCCGCCGTTGACAAACAGATGATGTTCCTTTCCACTGGCATCTGTATACCGAAGCGTCCCCATTTTCAGGGATGTCAAAAAAGTAGTGTGTCCCTTCAGGGCACCGAACTCACCTTCGGACCCCGGTGCCACGACACTGTCAACCGCTTGACTGACAACGGCTTTCTGTGGGGTCACCACTTCAAGAAATAGTTTTTCGGCCATGATTTACCTCCGGACAGTTAATCGGATTTTGCCTTTTTAATGGCGTCTTCAATGGAACCCACCATATAGAAAGCATTTTCCGGAAGATCATCATGCTTGCCTTCAATAATTTCCTTGAATGATCTTACGGTGTCTTCAACTTTTACAAAAACACCCGACATACCGGTGAAGGTTTCAGCCACATGGAACGGCTGGGACAAAAATTTCTGCAGTTTTCTGGCCCGTTGAACCGTTATTTTGTCCTCATCAGACAATTCATCCATACCCAGAATGGCAATGATGTCCTGCAGTTCCTTGTATTTTTGCAGGGTCTGCTGAACCACCCGGGCCACATAGTAATGCTCTTCACCAATGTAGGCGGCATCCAGAATTCTCGAGGTGGAGTCCAGCGGATCCACGGCCGGATAAATTCCCAGCTCGGCAATCTGCCGGGACAATACCACTGTTCCGTCCAGATGGGCAAAGGTGGTGGCCGGGGCAGGGTCGGTCAAGTCGTCCGCCGGCACGTAAACACACTGCACCGCGGTGATGGACCCCTTGTCCGTAGAGGTGATGCGTTCCTGAAGTTCACCCATGTCCACCGCCAGTGTCGGCTGGTACCCAACCGCAGACGGCATACGTCCCAGGGTAGCGGACACTTCCGCACCGGCCTGGGTGAACCGGAAGATGTTGTCAATGAACAACAGCACGTCCTGGCCTTCCACATCACGGAAATATTCCGCACAGGTCAAAGCGGACAGGGCAACCCTGGCCCGGGCTCCCGGGGGTTCGGTCATCTGGCCGTACACCAGGGCACATTTGGGAAGAACACCGGAATCCTTCATTTC
>JAABSK010000504.1 GCA_011390435.1 Desulfobacteraceae bacterium
GCCATTACTGGAAAAAAAGGGGCAGTCTCTTGAAAACCAGGTGGCAAAGCTGACATCCTCCAAGGCGGACACTGCGGCCGTAGAGGCCGGTATCCAGCGGCTGGACGATCTTCTTGCCAAACACGACCAGCGGATCCACAACAATGCGGTTCAAGACAAGGCCAATCTGGCGGAGCTCGAACGCATCAATACAACCTTGCTTTCAGCAATGGCCAGCAACAAGGATCAGCTGGAAAAAACCACCCAGGCACTTGTGGAAAAAACCAGCCAGGCACTCAAACAGGATTTAAGCGCCCTCAAAGAGCGATTGGATACAAAAATCATTGACCTGCAGCGGCTTCAAAAAGATCTCAGCCTACTGGACAAACTGGTCAAAGATCTTGAAAACCAGTTCATGACCCGAAAAGAGTTGGACCAGCGCCTGTCAGACCTTGAATACAAGTTTAACCAGGGAATCGGGGACCTGGAAACCAAGATGAAAGACCAGGCTGCGTCGCGTGAACCCTCTCAGGCATCTCTGCCTGTGAACCCACCCTCCACATCACCGGATGCAGCACCCGACAGCCTGCAGAATCCGGAGATGATTGATCCGGAAACCATATCAGAAGAAACCCTGACCCAGTGATCTTTTAAAATCAGGTTGAACTCTCAGGGCAATTGCGCTATATTTGGACCTGCTTTTCGGAATATCCAAATGACACAAGGACACATAACCGATATGTCCAAACAACATCCTGAATGTCCCCTTTACAATCACTCCACCTGCAGGGAACTGCACAATCCAAAGCTTTGCGCCATTATTCGAGAGGATCAGATTTGCTGGAAAAAACAGCAGAAACCCAAAAAAAACGACACCGCCTCCCATCCGGATCCAGCTACCTGACCTTCAACCGGTCTCCTGGATGAATCACTTTTTTGTATGAAATCTTGTTGAATCGCAGCAGTTCCGCCAGGGACATATTATATGCTTTGGCAATCCCAATAAGGCTTTCTCCAGGCTTTACAACGTGAATCCGTGTATTCGTCTGATTCTGCCACGCGTTGAAAAGATCGGAAAAACGGCTGTTAAAATCCTTTTCATGACCTTCAGGTACCAGAATGCCTGCCGGACCAGCAGAAAGATAGTACCCCCTGATTTCCGGGTTCATGGTTTTGAGGGTTTTGAATGAAATATCTGCGGCCTTAGCAATGATAACCAGAGGCACCTCTTTTTCCAGATTCAAATTGAGCCTGTCAAAGCGCAACACCGGATACAGGTCCCGGGATGTCAGATGAAACCCGTATTTCTCCGGATTTTCCAGTATCAGTTTGGCGGCAATTATTTTATGCAGATATTGCTGTGTTTCCAAAGGCAGATACAGATCAAAATAGTTTCGGGTCGTCTGGGCGTCAATCTCAACAGATAGTCCATGTTCCCCCATATTAAATGCAGCCAGTGCCAGGAAAATGGAACCAAATTCAGCCGTCAGTTTTTTCAAATAATGGCAGGCAGCCCGGGTCGATTTGAAAATATTGCGCCGTTCATCCACATGTTCATCAATTCGCAGGCCATAGCGCAGGCCGGTCGGCTTCAAAAACTGCCAGTATCCCACAGCATTGGCAAAAGATCTGGCATGGGGCCGCAGCGCGCTTTCGATGACCGGCACATATTTGAGATCATCGGGCATCTGTTCTTGTGCCAGTATCTGCTGGATATGGGGAAACAGCTGGGCGGCCCGTTTCATCCACAAAAGCACCTGGGGCCTGTTCCACAGAATCAGCAGCATCTCCTTTTCAAGATCCGCCCTGACCCAGGGATCTTCTAAGGGAATGCGGACGTCGCACAAATAAAGGTTTTCAGGAAACCGGACGCTCTGAACAAGGGATGGAATCGGCTCCAGGCCGGTATCCATGCCTTGCGTTTCCATGACATACGGTTCATTGTCTGCTGAAACAGGAATTACAAAAAAAACAGTCAGGATGACCCACACAAGGGATATGACCGCCGGATACCGCATAGACCCCCTTTGGAAAAACATCTGATATTCAATGTTAGTATAGATGACAGATCAGACACAAAAAGTCAATTCACCCTGTGCGGAAAACGCCGGGCCAAAGCACGTGACCATTCTGAGATCCCTGCAGGTTCCAAACCTCTGTCAGGCGGTCTTTTCAGATTTCAGGACCGGGAGGTTTCGGCGGGTTAAAAAACCTGTGCCGCTTTACATGCAATTGCCCTGGCAGAGGCAGAAACCGAACCGGAAGTTGCCTTTTCCAATCATTTCTGATATGCAATAATATGGTTGAAAATCGATACAGTGAACAATGGAAAAACGCATGCTGCCATTTTTAAAAGACATCATCACCCAAGCCGGTGATATCTGTGTGGCCGAACAAGGCCGTTTGAAACCCGGCGACCTGGAATTCAAAAGCAGAAAAGACCTGGTTA
>JAABSK010000505.1 GCA_011390435.1 Desulfobacteraceae bacterium
TCTTTTCGGTGTCTGTGGCAAAATAGGGGGACAGGTATCCTCTGTCAAACTGCATACCTTCCACCACTTCCAGAGTGGTCTCCATGGATTTGGCTTCCTCAACGGTGATAACACCCTCTTTTCCCACCTTGTCCATGGCTTCGGCAATGATGTTGCCGATGGTTTCGTCACTGTTGGCTGAAATGGTACCCACCTGGGCGATCTCGTTCTGATTTTTGGTGGGTTTGGCCAGGGCTTCCAGGTTTTCGATGATCTTGGCAACCGCCTTGTCGATCCCCCGTTTGATGCCCATGGGGTTGTTGCCGGCCACCACCAGTTTCTGTCCTTCCTCGTAAATGGCCCGGGCCAGAACAGTGGCAGTGGTGGTCCCGTCTCCGGCCATGTCAGAGGTTTTGGAAGCCACTTCCTTGACCATCTGGGCACCCATGTTCTCGAATTTATCTTCCAGTTCGATCTCTTTGGCAACGGTCACCCCGTCCTTGGTCACAGTGGGAGATCCCCAGGATTTTTCGATCACCACGTTTCTGCCTTTGGGTCCCAGGGTTACAACCACCGCGTCTGCCAGCGCCTTAACGCCCTTGAGCATTGCTTCTCGTGCCTTGGCATCATATTTGATTTCTTTGGCCATGTTATCTTAATCTCCATATTATATTTGAATTGTAATTTCTAACTTGGAATTATGGCTGCACAGTTTTTAAATCCGTTTTGCCATCTTACGTCCCTGATACTGATTTTGTGCCTGCATGGCGGTCCGGGTTATTCAATGATTCCCAGTACGTCGTCCTGACGCAGGATCAGGTAATCTTCCCCGTCGATTTTCACGTCCGTGCCGCCGTATTTGCTGAACAATACCCGGTCGCCCACCTTTACATCCATGGGCAGCAGTTTGCCGTCTTCACCCAAACGTCCTTTACCGGTGGCAACGATTTTTCCTTCTGCCGGTTTTTCCTTGGCTGTATCAGGGATGATGATGCCGCCTTTGGTTTTCTCATCTTCTGCTGTACGCAGAACCAGGATTCTGTCACTCAATGGTCTCAAACTCATGATACAATTCTCCTTTTGGTGTTGGTTATCTATTTTTTAATTGTTATATGTCAACGTCTGCTATTTGGAATCATCTTTTTTGGATGTGTCAGATGACACGGCACACGTTGTCTGCGAAGGTGTGGATTGTGATTTGTCCGAACTGTCCCGGTTTTTTGTCCCGCCGTAATCAGTGACATACCATCCGGAACCTTTCAAATGAAACGAACTGTGGGAAATCATTTTGCTGAGCAAACCCTTGCACCGGGGACATACCGCCAGCGGGGGGTCTGAAATTTTCTGAAACGCTTCTTCAATGTGTCTGCATGCTGAACATTGGTACTCATAAATCGGCATGTTTCTTTTCTCCCTTTTTTAAGCGTAAATGACTGCTTGAAAAATCATTGATAAAATAACAAGCTTTTTTCCCCTGTCAAGGCAGGTTTTTTTAAAAATTCATCCAGAATCACTGGCCATGATCCATGCGCCATTGTTCAAAAAAATCAAATATTTGATCCAGGCCGTCCAGGGTAACCGGCCGCAGTATCCCATAGGTAAGAAAATGCACTTTTCTTTCTTCGGCCAGGGTCACGGATGCCTCTGAGGCATGTTCATACCGGTGGCTGAACTGCAGGAACCGGACCACATGTACCAGTTCATGCACCAGTACGTACAATAAAAAAGGGGAAAGCCCTATCTTTTGATGTGCTGCCACGGTTCTGAGAATGGCCGGGTCCTGAAGACAGACCGTATAGAGGCTGAACCGGGAAGACCCCAGCGGCACCTGGCTTTTCTGCCCCTCATATTTCACCACCTGGGCAAAAGGTCCGTCGATCCGCTCGAGGGGCGCCAGGTTTCGGGCGGTCTTGATGTCATACCGGTTTTTCAGCCACTGGGTGGAGGACATCTTGTAGTGGCTGTTCACCAGATCTTCGCTGATCATTGCGGCCCGGGCCACTGTTTCCAGTTCTGCTGCATTAAAAAACCGGTATGTTTTCGTTTCCATGGCTTCTTGGACAAAAAAAAATGGACATTTACCTGAAGGTTATGCTAAAGTTGTGATTTAGCCATATTATGAAAATAAACAAACTATAAAGGAGGTGATTTTTTTGAGCAGTGTAATAAAAAAGAGACGGAAAAAAATGCGCAAACACAAACACAGAAAATTGCTGGCCAAAACCAGACACCAGAGAAAGAAGAAATAGGCGGTATGTGCCTGGGCGGTCCGGGGAGATATGTGTCACCCCGGACCGCCCTTTTTTTACGCTTTTTCGTCCGGGCTCTTGAACGCCCGGTCATCTCCTGCCTATCTGGCAACGCCCTTCATATACTTCATCAGGTCTGAATCGGTTGACAGAATCAGGGTGCTGTCTTTTTCCAGGGCCTCGGAATACAGGTCCATG
>JAABSK010000506.1 GCA_011390435.1 Desulfobacteraceae bacterium
TGCAAGAATTGTTACGGAATTAGTGATAGCATTCTTAAATATTAATCCTACTAAATTTGTAGGGATTTGTTTTAAAAAAACCGCCGGTTTTTGTCAATAAAAAATTTCCAGGTCCGGAATGGGCATCAGGCGTTTTTCAGGACCCAGGCAGACCAGTTCCAGGGTGCAGGTAACCGCCGGCTTTCTGCCCAAGGGCCGCCAGGCTTCGTGAAAAAAAACCACCCGGTAGTCCCCCTGTTTTTCCCACCGGGTCCTGATTTCCAGCAGATCCCCGAAAACCGCCCCATCCTGATACCGCAGATCAGCCGTGTACACGGCGAACCCGACCCCGTCATTGTGCCACATGTCAGACAACCGCTGTATGCCGATGATGTCTTCTCTGGCCCTTTCAAAGAATTTCAGGTAATTGGCATGGTAGACCACACCGGAGTGGTCGGTGTCTTCATAATACACCTGGGTTTTGAAAATATGGGGGTCTGGCTGTGGCATATGCTTTTTTTCCGGATACGGTTTTTTGAGTTTTTTGTCTCTTATATCCCATGCAGAAAAAAAATCAAGGACCTGGAGATGAGACAAGCAGAATAATCGCATATAAAAAGGTCATCTGGCAAGGATTTTGATCGGGCAATGGTTCCCATGGGCAGCTTTGAGATAAGGCCCTTGCCGCACCATGGATAATTTATTGACAAAAATACCCCCGGGCGTTACCGTTCAAAATATACGCAAGGAAAGTAACAATGATACTTGCAAGGCACCGACCTGATTGAGAGGGCAGTGCCTGCCCGCAGGATTTTGACATAAGGAGATATCCCATGAAATCCCATACCCCCAGGCTGCTGGATGCACTGGATGCGTTTGAAGACGGCATCTATATCGTCAGCGAGGACTTTACGGTGGAGTACATGAACCGGTTCATGAAAGACCTGTTTGGTGAAGGGGTGGGCAAAAAATGCTACAAGGTGCTGCTCGATTATGATGCACCTTGTGAATGGTGCAATTACAAAAAGATATTTGACAACAATGAAACCCGCCATTCTGAGATCTTTCTGGAATCTGTGGGAAAAAACTTTGCCCTGTCCGAGATACCGGTGACCAACCGGGACGGCACCCGGTCCAAGCTTTCCATCTACAGGGATATTTCCCGGCGCAAAGAACAGGCAGCCAGGCTCAAATCCTCCATGGAAAGTTACCAGCGTCTGTTCAAGCATGTGGGGTGCGGGGTTTACATCTCCAGTAAACAGGGCCGGTTTCTGGATGTCAACCCGGCCCTGCTCAAAATTCTGGGATACCATGACAAAGATGAGTTTTTGTCTCTGGATCTGGCCAGAGATGTGTTTCTCAAGCCGGAAGACAGGAAAAAATTCCAGCGGATTATCGAGAAAAGAGGCCGGGTGGTGGATTATGAGGTGAAATGGCGGCGCAGGGACGGCCATATCATCCATATTCTGTTGACCTCCAATGTACGGTATGATGGCAATGGTAAAGTTCTGGGGTATGAAGGCATTGTGGTGGATGTCACCGAGCGCAGGAAAAGCGAAAATAAAATCAAGGCAGCCCACGATTTTCTGGACAATATCATATCCTGCTCGCCCAATGCCATCATGTCCATGGACATGACCGGCAAAATCATTCTCTGGAACAAGGGGGCTGAAGAGGTGTTTGGCCTGCCTGTTGAGGAAGTGGTGGGCCGCATGACAGTCCAGCAGATTTACTCCCAGGAGGTGGCGGCAGAAGTCACACAGATGATGCGGGACCCCAAATACGGGGGGGTGGGCCGGCTCAATTCTTATCCACTGACCTTTGAACGCCGGGACGGCCAGGTGGTGGAAGGTAATTTGTCCGCGTCTTTTCTCTATGATGAAAAAGGAAATGAAACAGCCACAGTGGCCCTTTTTGTGGATCTGCGGGAGCGGCTGAAAACCGAACGGGAACTGTCTGAAGCCCGGCATCACCTGCTCCAGTCGGAAAAACTGGCTGCCATGGGGCGGCTCACCTCCCAGATCGCCCATGAACTGAACAATCCGCTGTTCGGCATCATGAATACCCTTGAGCTGATGAAAACCGAGATTCCGCCTTCCAACAAGCGGCGAAAACTGCTGGACATGTCCCTGTCAGAAACCATCCGCCTGGCAGACATGCTCAAAAAAATGCTTTCCTTTTCAAAACCGGACGAGGAGGAACGTTCGGCACTGGACATCAATACGGTCATCGAAGAATTGATGGTTCTTTATGAAAAACGGTTCCGGGAAAACAGCATCAAGGTTGCCCTGGACCTGGCTCCGGACCCTGGTCTGATAATGGCCTCCAGGGACCAGCTGCGCCAGGTGTTCATCAACATGTTTTCCAATGCCATGTATGCCATGCCTGATGGTGGAAATCTGACAATCACCACCAAACCCAATGGAAAGATGCTTCACATTGTTGTT
>JAABSK010000507.1 GCA_011390435.1 Desulfobacteraceae bacterium
TATCATAAAGGTTGCCGGCATTGAAGATTTGTTCGATACCCGTGTTGACGGTTTGGTTTCAGCAGAAATTGGCCTCAAAGGCAAACCCGACCCGGATATTTTTGTCGAAGCGGCCAGGCGACTCAAGGTCAGGCCAGAAAATTCAGTCGTTTTCGAGGATGCAGTCTCAGGAGTGCAGGCCGGGCAAAAAGGTTATTTCGGCCTGGTGGTTGGAGTGAACCGTTTCAATAATGCCGATGCCCTGCTCGAAAACGGGGCAGATATCATTGTGAAAAATTTCAGCGAGTTGGATCTGACAGACCCGGATTTGAAGGAAGAATATTTCTCACGCCAGGGTAAACCAATTTTTCCCGGCAACAAGGAGATATTTGAGGTTTTATCTGAAAAGAAACCCGCCATTTTCCTCGATTACGACGGAACACTTACGCCCATCGTTCCAAGGCCGGAAGATGCCGTTATTTCTGAAGAAATGAAATCAACCCTGAAAAAGCTTGCACAAACCTTCACCGTTGCTGTTGTAACAGGAAGGGATAAGGAAGATGTGGAAAATCTGGTAGGACTTGACGAACTGGTCTATGCCGGAAGTCATGGTTATATCATAACCGGACCAGACGGTCTTTTCATGGAGCACCAGGATTCAAAAAAAATTATCCCGCAATTGGATAAAATAGAAAAAGAACTTGAACAGGAACTGGAAGAAAAAACCAGGGGCACCCAGCTTGATCGAAAGCGTTATGCAATCGGGGTTCATTATCGCAATGCACGGCCGGAGGATGAAGCTGTTGTTTATGAAATAGTTGAAAAAATGATTGGCAAGTATGAGGGTTTTAAAAAAGGAGAGGGTAAAAAAATCCTTGAGATCAAACCCGATCTCGACTGGCACAAAGGCAAAGCAGTAGAGTGGATTCTTAAAGCGTTGAAACTCTACGAACGCAATGACATTATCCCGATGTATATCGGCGATGATATTACTGATGAAGATGCATTTAAAACATTGAAAGGAAAAGGAATAGGCGTCCTGGTGGGAGGACATGGAAAACATACTGATGCGGAATATGCCCTGAAGAATGTTTTTCAGGTGAAGGAGTTTTTTGAGAAGCTGATTACAATGTACGTGCCTCAATGATGAAACCTCATTTACTGATGATAAATCACAATCAAAAAAATGGAAAATCCCCCTGCACCCCCTTTTTCAAAGAGGTACAGAACCTAATAAATTGCAGGACGTAATTCCCCCCTGGAAAAGAAGGTTAGGGGTTTGATTTTCAGTCATCAATTCACTCAACAAAATGGATTAAAACTATGGATCAAAACTGGACAGTAAAATACAACAACTTCAACACCAAAGATCATCCACTACAGGAGGCGCTTTGTGCAACAGGTAACGGTTACATTGTAACACGCGGAGCCCTCGAAATGGAGAAAGATAATGAATACAATTATCCGGGAACCTATCTGGCCGGTGGCTACAACCGTATGAAGTCAGAAATTGAAGGGAAGGTAATTGAGAATGAAGACCTGGTTAACTGGCCTAACTGGCTTTTTCTTACTTTTAAAATCGGTGAAGGCAAGTGGTTCAGCATGGAAGATATGGAAATTCTGGAGTTTGAAACCAGGCTGCACCTCAAAACCGGTATATTGGAACGTTTGATGAAATTCCGTGATAAAGAAGGCAGAATCACATCCATCAAGAGCCGCAGGCTGGTAAGTATGTATAATTATCATTTGGCTGGAATACAATGGACATTGACACCGCAGAACTGGTCGGGCCGGATAAGCGTCAGGTCCGGAATTGATGGCAACATTATTAATAACAACGTGGCAAGATACCGCCAATTGAACCAGAACCATATCCAGGTGCTGGAAAAGGGAAACTTTAACAAAAGCAGTCATTATATGCTATGCCAGACAAAGCAGTCGCGGATACGTATGGCACAGGCTATAAGGACCAATATTTATATCAATGGAAAGTCGCCGGACCTTACATCTGAACTTTTCATGGAAGAAGGGTTCTTAGCCGGGGATTTCAGTTTTCAATGTACTGAGGGAACACCTGTAACTGTTGAGAAACTGGCTGCAATTTATACTTCCCGCGATTTTGCCATCAGCGATCCCCTCACCGAGGCCAGAACCAATCTTGAGCGGGTTGGTGAATTTTCTGAATTGGAAGAACAGCAGAAAATTGCCTGGCAGCAGATCTGGGATTTTAATGATATAGAGTTTATCTCTAACGGCAGCAATGATCAATTAGTAATTCGCTTACACATATTCCATCTTTATCAATCGGTTTCGCAAAACAGTATCGACTACGACATCGGTGTTCCCGCCCGGGGTTGGCATGGTGAGGCTTACCGCGGGCATATTTTCTGGGACGAACTCTACATTCTTCCATTTATCAACCTGCATATGCCGCAGTTATCGCGCT
>JAABSK010000508.1 GCA_011390435.1 Desulfobacteraceae bacterium
CCAGGTACAATTTTTTGACCACCCCTTTGATGGGTGACCGGATAACGGTTTTGTGCATGGTGTCTTCAAATTTTTTCATTCGAACGGTAAATTCATTGAGTTCCTGCGTAGCCTTCTTGAGCCGTTCTGTGGCTTCTTCCTTGAAGGAATAGACCACCTCCCTCAGATTCGCCTGTGTTTCTTTGAGTGCATGTTCCGCCTCGATCAATGCAGACATGTCGTTTTGGATGCTGCCTTCAATCTCTTTTGTATGGCGCATGATCTCCAAGTGTTTATAGCGCGTGGTCAGGTTGTCTTCAAGCAGTTCCTCCGACAGGGCCAGTTGTTCTTCAAGCAGAGGCAGCCGCTGCTGTTTGTTTTTCAAATCAGAGGCAATGGTTTTTATGCGCTGTTTTTTCTGGTCCACTATATTGTGTAGTTTTTCAATCTTGCTTTGCACACTGTCTTTGTGGGCTGAAAACAGATTTTTGGCATCTTTGACCAACCTGGGATGGGATTGTGCAATTTCAGGGGAAAATGTCAATTCAGGCTGGTCATTGATCATTGCGGTATAGCGGATGATATCGATGGTCAAGGCATTTATTCGCATCTGTATCTCCTCGAGGCTGGCACCGCTGCGGATCTGTTCCAGTTCGATCAGCGGCTGGCCCGCTGCCACCTCATCCCCTTCACGGATATTGATCTGTTGAATAATGCCGCCTTCAAAATGCTGAATATGCCGTATTTTCCCCGTTGGAATCACCTGCCCGTCCGCCACGCTGACAATATCCAGTTCTCCATAATAGGCCCAGGATACAAACCCTGCGCACATCAGAACAACCAGGACAAATAACAGATGTGACAGCCGGCTGAGATTGGTTTCTGTTGAAAGGGACATGGGCATCATGCACCTTTTATTCCCGGCAGCGGTTTACTTATCAGCTCCGGAGTCGGTTTTACATTCAGGTTAAGAACAGTTGACACGCCTTTTAATATTTTGGGATCGTTTGAAAAAACAATAACGGTCTTACCGGCTTTCATCAGGTCATTCATCAATTTGTATACCGC
Source organism: Desulfobacteraceae bacterium (assembly GCA_011390435.1). Next base: position 1,048 of record JAABSK010000508.1, read on the forward strand.
CATTGTCCCGGTTTCATCCATGGCATCGGTGGGTTCGTCCAGCACCACCAGGCATCCGTTGGTAACCAGGCCCCGGGCCAAAGATAAACGACGTCTGATACCGGGCGGCAGATTTCCGCCGTTGTCTGTCAAAAGGGTGTCCAGTCCGTTGGGGGCCTGGTCAAGAAAGGGTTTTAAGTCAGATACCCGGAGAATATGATTTAACAGGGCCTCATCCAGGTCTGGATTTAAAAACACTATGTTTTCTCTGATGGTGCCGTTAATGAACGTGGGTTCCTGGGGCATATAGATGATCTGTTTGCGCCACCAGGGCCATGCCAGCTGCTGCAGGTTGACATTGTCCGCCAGGATGCTGCCCCTTCTGGGCTCGACCAGTCCCATCAGCAGTTTGGCCAGGGTGGTTTTGCCGGTACCGTTCTGTCCGACCACTGCCATGGCTGTCCCGGGTTTTATATTAAAAAAAACAGACTCAAACACCGGATGGGCCATGCCTGGATAGGCAAATCCCACATCTTGAAATTCAACCCGGCCTTTGTAAACCCGCAAGGCAACACCTGAAGCAGGCTCCATGGGCAATCGCTGCATCAGGACAATATCCTGTAACGCTTTTTTGGCTCTGCCTAACATATACCCGGCCGGAACAAGCCGGGTGGTGTTCTGGTATGCTCTTGATGCAAGAATGTTGGCACCGATCAAGGCCCCGACAGTCAATTCTCCCTGAACAACCAGGGTGGCACCGACCGCATACAGAAAAACACTGGTCAAAGAACTGCCGGACAAGGTCAATGTTTGTGAAATTTCTTTGGATACGGTTATTTTTTTTTGCCATTGGCTGATTTTCGCCACCTGATCCTGCCAGATATTTTGAAGGAATCCGGCAACACCAAAGGCCCGAACGGTATCCAGGGCATTGACTGCCGAATAGGTCATGGCCCGGTGCCGTGCATTTTCCATTACAAGCTGTTCCGCGCCCTGTTGCGATTTTCTTGTGCTTAACCATCCTGTGAACAATCCGATCGCAATACCCGTAAATGCTAAGCCGGCCAGTAATGGGCTTAACAAGTATATCACTGCGATGAGCAGCAGGGAGAAAGGGGCATCAACAAGTGTATTCACCGTTTGCGCATCATATGTTTTCTGAACCGTCTGCACATTGTTGAGGGTTTCCTGTATCCGCGGTTTTGAAAATTGATCAAGGGGTTCCGCCTTTGCCTGGCTGATAATACCCAGTACCTCCAGGGATAATCTGTCATTGGGGGCCTGGTTTACAATGGTTGCCATTTTTGTCCGCAATATCCTGAATGCCAGTTGGAGAAAGACAGCCATGAGCATCCCTGCGGTCAGGGTGATGAGCGTGCCGTGGAACCCGTAGGTTAC